>NZ_BDBA01000037.1 GCF_001612745.1 Nocardia amamiensis NBRC 102102
GCAGGCATGAGCGAGCGAAGCGAGCGAATCGTCAACACAGCGCGCACCGCGCATGACGGAGCCGAGCGCAGCGAGGTGCAGTCATGAGCGGTCTGATTCCATTGCTCGTTGCCGCGCCGGCCGTCACCGGCATTGCCGGATACGTCGCCAGAGATCTCCGCACGATGGTTCCTGCCATGACCGGCGCCACCACGACCGCACCACCGGGGCCTGCCGAGCCGCCTGCCACTCCGGCGCCGCACCGGCCCAGGGTCGAGTACTTCAATCTCGCCGAGCTCACCAATACCGACGCCAAGGGATTCGTCCGGCCGGTCGAACGATTCCACGTCGAACCGTGGGGTCTGTACATGGGGCGCGCGGTCGGCGGCCCCGATTCGCACTATCTCGAATCCTGGTTGCTGCCGGAACTCTCGCTGCGCATCACGGTCGCCCGACCGAAGCCGGCGCACCATCGGGACCCCGGCTATCGCCTCGACATCGGCGAGTTCAGCCGCATCGGCCCCAAGCGCTGGAAGTCGGTGGACCACTACCTGGACATCATCGTGCGCCGTGGCCGCCCCGCCGAACTGATCGGCGTCGACGAGCTGCTGGCCGCGCACGCCGCCGGGCTGGTCGACACGGCGCAGGCGCATCGGGCCTTCGACCGCGCCACGGCGGTACTGGACGCCCTGGCGGCGCACGACCACAGCGTCGAGGACTGGCTCGCCACCCGCGGCATCACGCTCACCTGGGTGTAGCCGGCCGGTTACCGCATCCGGCTCGACGTGGTCGGGGTGGCGGTAGATTCTTGATGCATGACGCAGGCACCTTCCGTCGACGTGCACCGGCCCAAAGTCGAGTACTTCAATATCGCGGACCTGACCAATACGGACCCGAAAGGCTTCGTCCGCCCGGTCGAGCGATACCACGTCGAGCCGTGGGGTCTGTACATGGCGCGCACCTCGGATCATCCGCAGTTCCACTACATCGAGTCCTGGCTGCTGCCGAAGCTGTACCTGCGCGCGACCGTCTTCCATTACTTCCCAGCACATCGGCGCGACCAGGACTACTACCTCGACGTCGGGGAATTCAGCGTGGTCGCGCCGAAGAAGTGGAAGTCCGTCGACCACTATCTCGACATCGTGGTGCGCTCGTCGCGGGAAACCCAACTGCTCGACGTCGACGAACTGTTCGCCGCGCACGCCGCCGGACTGGTCACCCTTGCCGAGGCCGAGGCCGCCGTGCAGCACGCGACGGCGGCCATCGACGGCATCGCCGCCAACGGCCACACCTTCGAGGGCTGGATGGAGTCCATGGACATCAACCTGACCTGGTTGTAAGCACTCCGTCGCTAACGGTCCCGCCAGGCCAGCGCTCGCGGATAGGCGGCATCGAACCATGGCTCCTTGACCGCGAGGTAGGCCGAGGTCGCCTCCGCACCGGTCAACCCCGCGGCCTTGGCCTCGCCTTCGCGTTTCATCGCGAGATATTCCGCGCGGGCGGCGGCATCGGCGCGCAGCCAGTCGCGCAGCAGCAGCGCGTACTGCTGACCGGGCGAGCCCTCGGCCCGTATGTGCACGTTGGCCAACCGGCCCGGGTCGGCGTTCTGGTGGAATCGCTTGGTCCACAGCGCGGTGTCGACACCCGCCGGGTCCTGTGGTGTCGGCTTGGGATTGTCCTGGGTGGCCTCCGGCCGAACCGGGAACCCCGCGGCGCCGAGCGCATCACGCAGGCCGTCGGCAGCCGCCATATCGCCCACCGTGATCTGCACATCGATCACGTCCTTGGCGGGCAGCCCCGGCACCGACGTCGAGCCGATGTGGTCGATCCGGGACGCGGCGGCGCCGCAGGCGACCCACAGCCGGGCGATCAGCCGCTGCGCCTGCGCGGGCCAATCCGGGTTCGCGGGCACGATCCGCACCTCGGTGCGTCGTGCCGTGGTCCCGGTCCGTAGGTTGCGCTCGAACGGCACCATGCGCTGTGCCCACAGCCTGCGCACCTCGGCCTCGACCTCACCGGGCGCGCCATTGTTGTCCAGCAACACATCGGCAGCGGCTCGGCGTTGCTCGTCGGTGGCCTGCGCCGAAATACGCGCCCGGGCATCGGCTTCGGCGACACCGCGAAATTCGACCAGGCGGCGGACGCGCGTTTCGGCGTCCACATCGACGACGAGAACGAGATTCATCAGCGGCGCAAGACCGTTCTCCACCAAAAGCGGAATATCTTGCACGACAATTGCGTCCGGCGGCGCTGCGGCGATCAATTCCGCGGTGCGCTTTCCGACCAGTGGGTGGGTAATCGAATTCAATTTCGCGCGTGCGGCGTCGTCACCGAATGCCTTGGCGGCCAACGCGGGACGGTCGAGGCCACCGTCTGCGGCGAGAATATCGGCGCCGAACGCCTCGACCAGCGCCGCGAGTCCCTCGGTGCCCGGCGCGACCACCTCCCTGGCGATCAGGTCGGAGTCGATGATCACCGCGCCGAGGTCCGCGAGGACCTGGGCCACGGTCGACTTGCCCGCTCCCATGCCTCCGGTGAGGCCGATTCGTAACATTCGCCCAGTCTTGCATCCGGCTGCCGCTGTCGCCTGCGCCGCCCCGATCCGTCCGCCGAAGGCGTGCCGCCCGGCGCCCGGGCATGCCGACGGCCCCGATGGACGGCAGTCAAGCCGGATACCCAATGCCGCCGCGCATTCCACCACTTCTGCCGCCATTTGCCCGATCCGTGACTACGCCGAGACCGATTCGCAACAATTCCGGAGGTTTCCGGTTCGACTGGACGAGTTTCCGACACGCCGAGGCAATTACTCGCGCAAAATACTTTGGCGGGCACTTTCGTTCCGCTAATCTTCGCCGTGGCGATCCAGGCCGACACCAGCAAAGCAAAGGAACAACATTGGGCACCAGAATCAACCAGACGGGTCGCCACCGCCTGGGTAAGGCGGGGCGAGTGCACTGCATTCGGATCCCTGCTGTGGCGGCGGCGCTCGCCGAGCACCGTCGCTCTTGGTTCACCGCGTTCATCAGTCCCGCACGGCACAGTTTCGCCGCCACGCGGAAGCGCGCGACCGCACCCGCGGTCCGTTGGGTACCTGCCACAGCCAGCTGAACCCCCGATGTTCGAAGTGGCCCAGCCCCTCGCCAAGGCTGGGCCACTCTGCTGTGCGGTGCGGTCAGCCGCGGCGGATTACAACTTTTCGATGATTTCCACGCTGGTTCGCCATAAATCCTCGCCTTTGGCGATGTCATAGGACTCGGCGGAGGACTTGATCTCCCGTTGACCGGAGAAATATCGCCCGGTCGTCCCGGCCAATTCGGGTGCGAGCACGAGTCGAGCCAATGCGGCAGCCGAACGGCGGGGGGTATGAACATTGATTCCCGGGACGATCGTCAGGGCGGGAAGTAGATAGCGCCATGCCCATCCTTGGATTCCGCGATAATCCCGGCCGAGCCCGGTGCCGGGCATGAGACCCGGATCGAAAGCGTTCACAGTGACGGCCGGCGGAACCGTCCCGTCGAGATGCCGGGCGAATTCGTAGGTCGCCAGAACGTTGCAGAGCTTGGACGTGGTGTACCGGCGGCGACCGGCAAGGCCGGGGCCTACCGCCTCGGAGTCGTCCGGATGAGCGAGGTCCCACGCCGTCGTGTAGACCGGCCGGGGCATACCGGTGGGCTTGGTCGGGTCGTGAGTGTCGCTGGCGACGAACACGATTCGGCCCGGCGTGGCCATGGTGGGCAGCAGTTCGCGCACCAGCAGGAAGTGCGCGAGGTGGTTGACCGCGAAGGTCTGCTCGATGCCATCGACGGTGCGCACGGTGCCCGACACGATCTGGGTACCCGCATTGCAGACGACCGCGTGCAGCGGCGGCAACCCCAACTCGCCGAACCCGCGGGCGAATCGCCGCACCGCGGACAGCGAAGCCAGATCGAGGGACATTCCCACGGCCCGGTCACCGAGCCGAGCCGCGGCCGCGTTCACCGCGTCGGCGCCCCGGCCGGTGATGACAACGACCCGATCCGGGTCGCGGAGAATCGCTTCGGCGGTCCGGAAGCCGAGGCTGCCCGTGCCACCGGTGATCAATACTGTCCGCTGGTCGCTCATGCCCGCACCTCGCCGGCGCTCGGCTCCGGCACGAGCGAGCGCTCCGTGTCCATCGGTCGCTCGCCACGCTCGCTCATGCCGGTTGTCCTTCCGCGATCGGAATCCAGCAACCGTGGAAGCCGAGTGGCACCCGCTGCGGCAGGCCGATCACCGCTCGAGGAGCGCCGGAGAAGTCCGACGCATCGACGATCACCAGATCGCTGGCGTCTCTGGCCGGATCGTAGACGTAGGAGAGCAGCCAGCCCTCGTCCTCGGCGCGGGCCTGCGGATGGGGCACGAAGGTTCCCTCCGCGGCCACACGACCGTCTCCGACGTCATGACGGAGGCAGGCTCCGGTGCCGAGGTCCCATTTGAGCAGGCCGCCGAAGCCCGCCCGCTCCCCGTGGCTGGTCTCGACGCCATAGCCCACCGCGCTCGGCGCGCCGACCAGGCCCGGGTTGATCTTGGGAAACTCGAATGTCCGTCCGTCGACCGCTTCCTCCCGCACCGTGCGGGCGTGCAGATCGAATCGCCAGCGGTGCAGCGTCGCGCCGACGTCGATGGCCAGGACATCGGGCCGCCAGCGATCTCGCACCGCGTTGGAGTAGCGCGCCGCTTCCAGGACGACCTCCGTGCCGAGCTCATAGGCGTTCAGCGTGTGGATGATCATGCACGGATCGATCTCGAACCAGCGGCCGTCCGCGCTGGTGCCGGCCTTGGGCATGATGCCGACGCGGGCGCCGTAGTCGTCGTCCCAGCGGTACGGGAAACCCGCGACGGCACCGTAGTCGGCGTCGAAAACAATGGGGAGATCCAGGAACAGGACATGGTTTTCGGTCATCGCCCAGTCGTGCATCAGCGAGGGTCCTTCGACGTCGATGATCTCGCTGCGGACCAGGGCGCCCGTGGCGTCGACGACGAAGTAGCGCAGGTACGGCGCGACGGGACCGAAGCTGATCAGGTACATCTCGCCGGTGCGCGGGTCGATCTTCGGGTGCGCCGTCATCGGCGCGGCCAGGGCGCCACCGAAGTCGTGGCGGCCGAGCGTGTTCAGTTCACGATCGACTTCGTAAGGCAGCCCCCATTCCGCCAGGGTGAGAATGCGGCCCGCGTGCTCGATCACGTTGGTATTGGAGGTGTTCGGCACCAGCGCGATGTCGGCGGGTCCCTGGGCAGGGCGGGTGTCCAATTTCCCGGCCAGCGCTTCGGTACGGATCCAACGGTTTCGGTACCACAACGCTTTTCCGTCCCGGATGCGCACGCCGTGCAGCATCCCGTCGGGCAGGAACCAGTGGTATGGGCCGTCATAAGGCACCGGCGGCGGGTTGGGTCCATTGCGGAGGTAGAGCCCGTCCAGCTCGGGCGGAATAGAGCCGGTTACCGGAAGGTCCCAGGCGGTGTACTCGGTGCTGACCGGCGCCAGCGCTCCTTCGGTGTATTCGTGCGGTATGCCCGCGAACGCGATGGTCATGGGTTCTCCTGGGGTGTCAGGTCTTTCGTGCGGCGGGCGCGAGCGAGCGCGGCGGGCGCGAGCGCCGACAGCGCGGTGAGCAAGTCGCCGTACATGGTCTGCAAATCGGCGTCGCCGGGTTCGAGCTGCGTCGCGAAGAAGCAGCCGTCGGAGAACGCGACGGCGAACCGCGCCAGTTCCCCGGAGGCACGCCGCGCGATCTCGGGTTCGGCCGCGTCCGCCAGCATCCCGTTGATCGCCTCGGCGAAGTAGCTCCGCGCGCGCTCGCGTACCCGCTGCACCAGCTCGGCGGCCACTTCGTCCGCAGCGCCCTCCAGCGCCAGCAGGTAGAACAGGCGCAGGAAGAGGGGATGGCCGGTGACGGCGATCGCCCCGCGACGCCGCACCTGCGCCGCACGCTCGTCGGCATCGCCAGGAAGATCGTCCCAGCGCGGCAGTGACGCGAACCAGCGGGCCGCGCCGCGTTCCATCACCGCGGCAAGCAACCCCTCCTTGCTGCCGAAATGCCAGTACAGCGAGGTAGCCGCGACACCGACCTCCTTGCAAATGACCGACACCGACGTTCCCGCGTATCCGCGCTCGCTCATCAGCCGTTCGGCCACGTCGAGAAATTGCTCCCTCGACGGTGCGCTCTTGTTCTCCGCCTCGGCACTGGGCTTCTTCGCCATATCGCTACTGTAGGGATCGTTACATACAGAGTCAAGAGCACCCGAAATTCCCCCGCCTGATCGCGGGTACGTTCTGCACCATCAGGCGCCTCGCGACTACAGCCCGAGTGAACGGACCAGGTCCAGCATCTCGGCGCGGAAAAGCTTTGCGGGAGCTCGAGATTGCGGCCGCAGATGACCGTACACTTCGAGCGCGATCAGGCCGTGCATCCGGCCCCACATGCGCAACGCGAGAGCGAGCGCGTCCGGAGGCAGCGCCGGAAATCCGGCCCGAACGTGCTCGGTCAGGTCCGCGTCGAAGTCCGACCACGCACACTCACCCATGGTCTGCCGCTGCGCGGCGTGCGGCCAGGCAGCCGCCGCGAGACCCACCAAGCCGGTGCAGGCGCGCAATTCGGCCGCCGCGGCGGGGCCGCCGGGTGGCGGCTGATAACCCGGCACCGGGTCGCCGTAGATGAGCCGGAATTCGGCCGGCCGCTCGACCGCCCAGTCGCGCACCGCCTCTCCCCAGGCCACGATGCGTCCGGCCGGGTCTTCGGCGGGCACGGCGTCGCGCGCCGCCTCGAGGCGGTCGACCAATGCGGTGTAGACGTCGGAGATGAGCGTGGAGATCAGGTCGTCGCGGGTGGCGTAGTAGCCGTAGACGGCGCCCGCCGTCATCCCCATCTCACGCGCGATGGCGCGCAATGAGATCGCGTCCGGCCCGCCCTCGGCCAGCAGGTTCATGGCGATCGTCTTGATGTCCACCAGGGTCTGCGCGCGCAGACGTTCCCGGCGACTTCGCACGATCTCGGCCACGGTTGACACTCTACAGCGTTTGGCTACTATCAGCCGTGTCGTGACTGAACGGCGTGTAGTAAATGAACGATGTGTAGGAGTGAGTGTGGAGATCGGAGTATTCGGGGCTACGGGCGTTATCGGTTCGCGCGTCGTCACCGAAGCATGGCAACGGGGGCATCGGGTCACCGCCTTCACGCGCGAGGCCGCGCGGATCCCCGCCGAGCGCGGGCAGGAGACATGGGCGGTGGCCGACTGGCTGAATGCCGACAGCATCGCCGAGGCCATCGCGGGTCTCGACGTCGTTGTGAGCGCGGTCAACGCGGGACACGGCATCCCGGACACCATCGCGAACGCGGGAGATTTCGTGGTCGGCGCGCAGGCGATGGTCGCCGCGCTCCATCGGCAGCCGCGGGTGCGCCTGATCGCGGTAGGCGGTGCGGGCAGCTTGGAGGTCGCGCCCGGGGTGCAACTGCTCGATACCGGAGACGATTTCACCCGCACCCTCACCGAGGTGCTGGACGTACCGGCGGAGTACGCCGCGGTGGTACGCGCATTGCGCGATGCCTTGAACGTCTATCGCCTGTCCAACCGCAACTGGACCTACCTCAGCCCGTCGTCGGGCCGGATCAACCCTGGCGCGCGCACTGGCCGCTTCCGCATCGGAGGCGACCAACTGCTCGTCGGCGACGCGGATATCTCCGCCGAGGACGTGGCTGTCGCCCTACTCGACGAGGCCGAGCAACCCCGATTCATCCAGCGCCGCTTCACCGTCGGCTACTGAGGACGGACACACCGATGACATCGCGGCCCAGCTCGCTTCCCGGCCTCCGAGCACGCCCGCACCGTCGTGGGCGCGGAGCTGATCGTCGACGGCGGCGCGTTCGAACCGTCTGACCGTAAGGCCAGTGCCCCGCTCGCGGCACTGATTTCTGTCGGACCCCTCCGGCACAATAAGCACGTCGGACGTCGATCTGGTTGCCACGCAAAGTAATCCGCAACCCGAGAGATAGGGGGCACTATGCCCGAGGTCCATGCTTCGACGCCCGACCGACTCGCCACGGACCACGAAGAACTCGTGGCCTTCGCGGTGGAGGTCGAGCGACACCGGTCTCTGTTGCGCCCCGCGGCGGAGGACTATCGGTGGCGCGTCGCGCAGCGGGTCGAGCACTTGGACCCGTCCGAGCAGGAGCCGTGGCTGCGGCAGGCGGAGCAGTCCATCGCGTCGCTGATGATCGACCCGGTCCGGCACAGCACGCTGGACCTGGACGCGTACCGGGCCATCCGGGACGGGGCGCCCGTGCGGTTCGATGCTGAGCGCCGGACGTACGTCCTGCGCCGTCCGCAACGGGATCCGCTGGTGATCCGGCCGGGATTGCCGGAGCATCGGCTCGGCGTCATCGCCCGGCTGGCCACGCTCGGGCTGCGGCTCGAGCAAATCCAAGTCGTCGCACTCACGACGGCTCAGATGGTGGCGCCGCACGAAGCGGCACAACCGCCCGCCCACGCGCCGGAAGTCCATCGGGGCACCACGAAACCCTCGCGTGGCAAGCACACGGCGGGTTGCTGCGAGCGTTGATCGAAAACGACTGCGCCCCAACCGGATTCCGGTTGGGGCGCAGTCGTTCAGTTATTGCCGATCAGGCGTTGCCGGAGAGCTTCTCCCGCAGGGCCGCCAACTGGGCGTCGCTGGCGAGCGAACCGCCGGCGGGCTCGGCCTGGCTGGCGGAGGACTGCGCACCGCTCTCGGAGGAGTAGTTCGACGCGCCGCCGCCGTTCGCGGCCTCGGCCGCGGCGTCGGCCGCCATCTTCTCCATCTGCGCGGTGTGCATCTTGTGGCGACGCTCCGCCTCGGCGTAGCGGCCTTCCCACTCCTCGCGCTGCTTCTCGAAGCCTTCGAGCCACTCGTTGGTCTCCGGGTCGAAGCCCTCGGGGAAGATGTAGTTGCCCTGCTCGTCGTAGCTGTCGGCCATGCCGTACTTCGACGGGTCGAACTCGGCGTGGTAGTCCTCGTTGGCCTGCTTGAGGCTCAGCGAGATCCGGCGACGCTCCAGGTCGATGTCGATGACCTTGACCATCGCGTCGTCGCCGACCGCGACGACCTGGTCCGGGACCTCGACGTGGCGCTCGGCCAGCTCGGAGATGTGCACCAGGCCCTCGATGCCCTCCTCGACGCGAACGAACGCGCCGAACGGAACGAGCTTGGTGACCTTGCCCGGCACGATCTGGCCGATCGCGTGGGTACGGGCGAACTGCCGCCACGGGTCTTCCTGAGTCGCCTTGAGCGACAGCGAGACCCGCTCGCGGTCCAGATCGACATCGAGCACCTCGACGGTGACCTCGTTGCCGACCTCGACGACCTCGGACGGGTGGTCGATGTGCTTCCAGGACAGCTCGGAGACGTGCACCAGACCGTCCACGCCGCCCAGGTCGACGAACGCGCCGAAGTTGACGATCGAGGAGACCACACCCTTGCGGACCTGGCCCTTCTGCAGCTGGTGCAGGAACTCGCTGCGGACCTCGGACTGGGTCTGCTCCAGCCAGGCGCGCCGCGAAAGCACGACGTTGTTGCGGTTCTTGTCCAGCTCGATGATCTTGGCTTCGATCTCCTTGCCGACGTACGGCTGCAGATCGCGCACCCGGCGCATCTCGACCAGCGAGGCGGGCAGGAAGCCGCGCAGGCCGATGTCGAGGATCAGGCCGCCCTTGACGACCTCGATGACGGTGCCCTTGACGGCCTCGTCCTTCTCCTTGAGCTCCTCGATGGTGCCCCACGCACGCTCGTACTGCGCCCGCTTCTTCGACAGGATCAGGCGGCCTTCCTTGTCCTCCTTGGTGAGAACAAGCGCCTCGACCTCATCGCCCACGGAAACGACCTCGTTGGGGTCGACATCGTGCTTGATGGAGAGTTCGCGGGAGGGGATGACGCCTTCGGTCTTGTAACCGATGTCGAGCAGGACCTCGTCGCGATCGACCTTGACGATGGTTCCTTCGACGATGTCGCCGTCGTTGAAGTATTTGATCGTGGCGTCGATGGCGGCGAGGAAATCCTCGGCGGAGCCGATGTCGTTGACGGCTACCTGCGGCGAGGTGACGGTGGTGGGCATATGTCGGTTTGCTCCGGACGGATTGTGGTCGGTTGCGGACATTGGAACTTTCGGTACGCTGCGATCTCACCGCGAAGTGTGAAGACGGACACTAGGAACGTACCGCACGCAACACGCGTGAAACTCAGCACGGGTTGAACTCCGGTACGGCTGTACGGAAGACACTCGCGCGTTCAGCGTACGCGACCTTGGTCCGGCCGGGCAAACCGGTCGGGTCGGCACGCCGATAGTCTGATCGGCGTGTCGGAAGATCGCCATGCGCAAGCAAACGCACTGCTCGGAACGGCAGGCACGGCCCGGACCCGGATCGGATCGCCGGCCAGCAGGCTGGCCAGCAGGCGCTGGTGGGATGCCGACGCCGCCCAGTACCACGAGACGCATGCGGAGTTCCTCGGCGTGGACTCCCCCGGCGGCGAGTTCGTGTGGTGCCCCGAGGGCCTGCACGAGGGCGATATGCGTTTCCTCGGCGACGTCGCCGGCAAGGCGGTCCTGGAGATCGGCTGCGGCTCCGCGCCGTGTTCGCGGTGGCTGGCCGGGCAGGGCGCACGGCCGGTGGGGCTGGACCTGTCGCGCGGAATGCTGGAGCGCGGGCAGGCCGTCATGGCCCGCGGCGGCCCGCGGGTGCCGCTGGTGCAGGCGGACGCGGAGGCTCTTCCGTTCGCCGACGCGTCATTCGATCTGGCTTGTTCGGCGTTCGGCGCGGTGCCGTTCGTCGCCGACTCGGCGCTGGTCATGCGGGAGGTGGCCCGAGTGCTGCGCGCGGGCGGGCGGTGGGTGTTCTCGGTGAATCACCCGATGCGCTGGATCTTCCCGGACGATCCCGGCCCGGCCGGCCTGACCGCCACCATCCCGTACTTCGACCGCACCCCGTATGTCGAGGTGGACGACGACGGCGTGCCCACCTACGTCGAGCACCACCGGACCATCGGGGACCGGGTGCGGGAGATCGTCGCGGCGGGACTGGTGGTGGAGGACATCGTCGAGCCGGAGTGGCCGGAATGGCTCGAACGCGAGTGGGGGCAGTGGAGCCCGCTGCGCGGCGAACTGTTCCCCGGCACGGCCATCTTCGTGACTAGGAAGCCGTGAGCGAGGAGGGGTGGTGCTCGTCGACCAGCTCGAGGATGGAGACCTCGTGGGAGACCAGCATCGCCTGTTCGTGCGCACTGTGGGTGATCTTGTGCAGTTCGTCCCGGAAGGCTTCGGCCGCCGCCGCGGTGTCGAAATCCAGGTCGATCAGCACCCGGTTCGGGTTGTGCGTGAACCGCTCCACCCGGCAGGTACGGGCTCCGGCGTCGGCGCGGAACTGTTCCAGATCATCGAACATCGTCTTCCACTCGTCGTAGTCGCGCACGGTGTTGTCGACGTGCACTGTCGTGGTCATCGGGCTCCCCTTTCGATGCGGACCGCTGGAAGGTTGCTGATAACCAGTCTTCGCGTCGGGGATGTCGGGCACCAGCCACCGTCGAGGGTATTTCGGTCCGGACCGGGCAAATGCGCACCAGACCGTGGACCGGTCGCATGATCGCCGCTGCCGCTGCGTCACTCGCCCGACCCGGCCGACGCCGTTCCGTCACCGCTCTTGGGTTTGCGCCCGGCCTGTTCCAGCGCCACGCGCAGCGCGTACTCGATCTGGGCGTTGATACTGCGCAGGTCGTCGGCCGCCCACTTCGCGATGGCGTCGTGGACGGCCGGGTCCAGGCGTAGCAGCAGTTTCTTGCGCTCAGCCATGGGCCGCCCGCCTCAGGAGTAGAGCGAACCGGCGTTGACCACGGGCTGGGTCGGACGATCACCGCAGAGCACGACGAGCAGGTTCGACACCATCGCCGCCTTGCGCTCCTCGTCCAGTTCCACCATGCCCTGCTGGGCGAGCCGCTCCAGCGCGAGGCCGACCATGCCGACCGCGCCCTCGACGATCCGGGTGCGCGCGGCGACCACCTGGGCGGCCTGCTGGCGAACCAGCATGGCCTGGGCGATCTCGGGCGCGTAGGCGAGATGGGTGATCCTGGCCTCGAGTACCTCGATGCCCGCCAGCTCGGTGCGCTCCCGCAGTTCGACGGTGAGTTCCTCGGCGACCTCGGCGCCGTCGCGCAGGCTGGTGCGGTCGGCGTCGTGCGCGTCGTACGGGTGCGTCGTGGCCAGATGACGGACGGCCGCCTCGGACTGAGTCTCGACGTACTCCTCGTAGTCGTCGACGGCGAACGCGGCCTTGAAGCTGTCCACCACCCGGTAGACCACCACGGCGGCGATCTCCACCGGGTTGCCGTCGGCGTCGTTGACCTTGAGCTTCTGGGTCTCGAAGTTGCGCACGCGCAGCGAGATGCTCTTGCGGTCGGTCAACGGCAGCACCGAGAAGAACCCCGGCTCGCTCACCGAACCGACGTAGCGGCCGAAGAACTGCACCACCTTGGCCTCGTTCGGGTTCACCACGGTCAGGCCGGTCGCGAGCAGCAGCAGGACCACCACGACGACCGTCGCGGCCACCGCGCCGCCGATAGCGAGCGCGTTGCCGTCCTTGGCCCCCGCGATGAAGCCGAGCGCCGCGGCGCCACCGAACGCCACCGTGAGTGCGAACCACCCCAACAGCACCAGAAAGCCGTTGACGCGGAATGCGGAGCGAAACTGCATGACATCCTCCCAATATCAGAGTGATATCACGAAGATAGCATCTCTCCGCCGCGCCGACCAGAGCGCGACGGCGAGACGGGGGTCAGCAGGCGGGCCGGATATTGCGGTTGAAACGGAACAGGTTGCGCGGGTCGTGCTCGGCTTTGAGCGCGGCCAGCCGAGCGTAGGTCTCGGGCCGATAGCCCGCGCGGGTCTGCGCCTCGTCGGCTTCGCCGCCCGCGCCGTAGAGGAAATTCAGGCTGTGCCCCAGCGTCCACGGCGCCAGCGCGGCACGGATCCCAGCCTGGGTCGCGGCGTCTTCGGGCCCGGTGATGATCCGCACGATGTACTCGGCCGCATGGTGGTCGACCGCGATTCCGGCGTCGCTCGGACGAGCCAACGCCCCGCCGAGATGACGGACGTCGATGACCGCGCCCGCGCCGGACTCCGGACCGGCGGCGGCCAGCAGCGCGGCGGCCGCGTCCGCGGTGAAGGTGCCGAGCAGCGCGTTGGTCGCGGCGTAGGCGTGCGGATGGTCGGGATCGTTGTGGATGGTGCGCGACTCGGTGTAGGGCATCGCGCGCAGGTTGTCTTCGAGCCGGTCGCCGACCGCGCGCAGTGGCGCGACCAGGCGCTCACCCCCCTCGGTCGGGCCGGTGTAGGCGATCCGGATGGAGGCTACGTACCGCCCGCGCAGCGGCGGGGGCACCTGCGGGATGTCCGGGAACGCGAGCATGGTGATCGTCGAGGTCAGCTCGTCCGGCACGGTCGCGGTCCACCGGCGCCATGCGTCCAGCGCTGGTTCGACCAGCGGTGTGTCGAACATCAATTGCCCGCCGTACACCTCGGTGACCGGAACCAGCTCGACGTCCAGCGCCGTGACGACGCCGAAGTTGCCTCCAGTGCCGAGCACGGCGCCGAACAGCTCGTCCCCCGGCGTCAGCGTGCGCGCCCTGCCGTCGGCGGTGACCAGCTCGATCGCCCGTACGTGCTCGGCGGCGTACCCGAATCGCCGGGCGAGCAGCCCGACGCCGCCGCCGAGCAGGTAGCCCACCACGCCGACCGAGGGCGACGAACCGTTCAGCGGCGCAAGCCCGTGCAGGGCCGCCGCTTCGACCAGCGCGCCCGCGCGCACTCCCGCGCCGATGCGCGCCGTCCGGCCGGCCGGGTCGATCCGGATGTGAGTCATTCTGCGCGTGCTGATGAGCACTCCCCCGTCGGCGGCGACCGACAGCCCGTGCCCGGTGGCCTGCACGGCGATCGGAAGGTCGTGGCGGGCGGCGTATTCCACCGCGGCGCGCACGTCCTCGGCGTGTGCCGCGGCGACGATCAGCGCGGGCCGGTGGGTGTAGGCGGTCTGGAAACCAGCGATCTCCGCGTCGTAGTCCGGGTCGCCCGGATGGAAGACCGGGCCGGTGAAGGCGTCGGTGTCGATGGTCAGTGCGGCGTTGTTTCCCATGACTCCGACGGTGCTCTCTCGCGACGAAGAAGTAAAACAGATAGTTCTTCTATGATCTAGAATCATCAGTTATGGAATTGCGGCAGCTCCGCTACTTCGTCACGGTCGCGCAGGAAGCGGGCTTCACCCGCGCCGCGGCCCGGCTGCATCTGGCCCAGCCCGGCCTCAGCGCGCAGATCCGGCAACTGGAACGCGAACTCGGCCAGCCGCTGCTCGACCGCGGCGGGCGCACGGTGACGCTCACCGACGTCGGCGCCGCCGTGCTGCGGCACGCGGAGGCGGCGCTGGCCGCTGCCGAGCGGATCACCCAGACGGTGGACGAGTTCACCGGCTTGCTGCGCGGACAGGTCCGGGTCGGCCTCATCTCGGGCGCGGCGGTCGAGGAATTCGATGTCGCCGCCGTGCTGGCCGATTTCCACGACGACCATCCGCAGGTCGGCATCAGCCTCAGCGAGGACACCTCCGAGCGGATGCTCGCCGCCCTCGGCCGGGGCGAGCTGGATATCGCGCTGGTCGGGCTGACCGGCGCGGAACTGGATCCCGGCATCGGCATCGACGTGGTGCTGGACACGGCGGTGGTGGCCGCTGTCCCCGCGGCGGACCCCGGCTACGACGCCGAGATTCCGCTGGCCGCGCTGCGCGACCGTCCGCTGATCTGCCTGCCTCCTGGCACCGGGATTCGCGGGGTGTTCCAGCGTGCGTGCGCCGCGGCGGGCTTCGAGCCCAGCATCGCCTACGAGGCAGCCGCACCTCCGCTGCTGCTGCGACTGGCCGCGCGCGGCCTCGGCGTCGCCGTAGTGCCCGCGCTCACCACACAGGAGGCCGCGGCCTTCGGGGTGCGGACCGTGCGCATCGTCGAGCCGGAACTGCGCGGACAGCTCGCGCTGGCTTGGCGCACCGATCAGCCCGGCAGCCCGGCGGCCAAAGTGCTTCTCGGTCAGCTGCGAATCGCCATGCGCGCAGACGCGTAGCAGGACGAGAAACCGGGCCGCCTGGCACCGGCTCAGAGCAGCCGCGAGAGGAATGCCTTGGTGCGCTCGTGCCGCGGGTTCGCGAGCACCTCGCGGGGCGGCCCCGCTTCCACGACCACGCCGCCGTCCATGAAGACCAGCTGGTCGGCGACCTCCCGCGCGAAACCCATCTCGTGGGTGACCACGACCATCGTCATGCCCGACTCCGCGAGTTCCCGCATGACGGTGAGCACTTCGCCGACCAACTCCGGGTCCAGCGCGGAGGTGGGCTCGTCGAACAGCATGAGCTTCGGGTCCATGGCCAGCGCGCGGGCGATGGCCACGCGCTGCTGCTGGCCGCCGGACAGCTGCGCCGGGTAGGCGTTCGCCTTCTCGGCCAAGCCGACCCGGTCCAGCAGTTCGCGCGCTCTGGTCACCGCCTCCGCCTTGCGGACCTTCTTGACCTGCGTGGGCGCCTCGATGACGTTCTCCAGCGCGGTCCGGTGCGGGAACAGGTTGAAGTGCTGGAACACCATGCCGATCTCGCGGCGCTGCTTGGCCGCGTCACGCGGATGCAGCTCGTAGAGCTTGTCGTTCTTCTCCCGGTAACCGACCAGCTCGCCGTCGACGTACAGCCTGCCCGCGTTCACCTGCTCGAGGTGGTTGATACAGCGCAGGAAGGTGGACTTGCCCGAGCCGGACGGCCCGATCACGCACAGCACTTCGCCGCGGCCCACCTCGAGCGAGACGCCGTTGAGCACCCGCAGCGCGCCGAAGTTCTTGCAGACCCGATCCGCGACGATCATCGGCACAGGTGTGGTCTTCCCGAGATCGGTGCTCATTTCGCCTTCACCACCGCTTGGGCGTCGGCGAGTTCCTGGAGCTGCTTGGCCGTCAGCTGCCGGGAGACGCCGCGCGAGTAGTAGCGCTCCAGATAGTACTGCCCGACCATCAGCACGCTGGTGATCGCCAGATACCAGGTGGCGGTGACCAGCAGCAGCGGAATCGGCTGGAAATTCACGCCGTAGATATCGCGTGCCCGGCCGTAGAGGTCGGTGCTCAACGGGATGGCGGTGACCAGCGCGGTGGTCTTCAGCATGCCGATGAGCTCGTTGCCGGTCGGCGGAATGATCACCCGCATGGCCTGCGGCAGTACCGTTCTGCGCATGGTCTGACTCCAGGACATGCCGAGCGCGATGGACGCTTCGCGCTGCCCCTCACCAACCGAATTGATGCCCGCCCGGACGATCTCGGCCATATAGGCGGCTTCGTTGAGGCCGAGGCCGATCACGGCGAAGGTGAACGCCGCTTGCAACCCCTGCACGTCGAGCTCGAAGAACTGCGGCCCGAACGGTACGCCGAGCTGGATCTGCCGGTACAGCGAGGGGAACAGCCCCCAGAACACCAACTGCACGAACACCGGAGTGCCGCGGAAGATCCACAGATACACCCACGCCGAGGCCCGCAGGACCGGGTTCGGCGACAGGCGCATCACGGCCAGCACCGTGCCGAGCACGACAGCCATGGCCATTGCGAGCACGGTCAATTCCAGCGTCACGATGGCACCGGCGGTGATCCGGCTGTCGAACAGGTACTTCCCGTAGGTATCCCAGCGGTACGCCGGGTTCGTCGCGGCGCCGTAGACGAACAGCGCCACCAAGACGAGGATGACCGCCGCCGCTATCCAGCGACCGGGCCTGCGCAGCGGAACCGCTTTGATCGGCTCCGGCTCCCGCGTCGAGTCCGCCCTGCCCGGCCCGGGGTCGCCGGGCGCAGGCCGGGTGTCGTTGCCGGTCATCGATCAGCTCACGGCGCCGTTGATCACGGACTTGGTGATGGCGCCTTCCTGGACACCCCAGTTCCTGGTGATCTCGAGGTACTTGCCGTTGTCGATCAGGTGCTGGACCGCCTTCTGCAACACCGCGGCCAGCGGCGCGCCCTTGGCCACCGCCCAGCCGTAGGGCGCGGAATCGAAGACCGGGCCCGCGTTCTCGATCTTGCCGTCGCTCTGCTTGATCGCGTACGCGGTCACCGGGGAGTCGGCCGACATGGCGTCGACCTGACCGAGCATCAGCGCGTTGGTCGCGGCGCTCTGCTCGTCGAAGGGCTTGATATCGATGGCGGGCTTGCCCTCGGCGACGCACTTGGCGCTCTTGGCGGGCACCTCGTCGGTGTGCTCCACGGTGGTGGCCTGCACGGCGACCTTCTTGCCGCACGCGTTCTCCGGGTCGACCGGCTTGCCCTTCTGCTGGGCCCACTGGATGCCCGCGTTGAAGTAGGTGGTGAAGTCGACCTGCTGCTCGCGTTCCTTGGAGTCGGTGATCGAGGACATGCCCACGTCGTAGGTGCCTGCCTGAATCGCCGGGATGATCTTCTCGAAGGCCGACTCGACGTATTCCGCCTTGACGCCGAGCACGCCGGCGACGGCGTCCATCAGGTCCACGTCGAATCCGACGATCCGGCCGCTGGCGTCCTTGTACTCGTTGGGCTGGTAGGGAATGTTCACGCCGACGACGAGCTTGCCGGACTGCTTGATCTTGTCGGGGAGCTGGGCGGCGATCTCGTCGACCTTGTCCACCTGCACCTTGGGCACCGAGGGTCCGGACTCCTCGGTGTTCGTGGTACAGCCCGTCAACACCAGTGCACCCGCGGCGAGCACACCCAGTGCGGCTCGCAGGGCGCGCCTGCCGAGAAACGATCGATCAGACACAGCAGCCCTCCACATTTCGGTTATATGCAACCCGGGCGTCACCACCCGTTTGGCAATCTAAGCGACCGGGACGGTTCGCGCTGGGCAGTGCCGGAACAGCGACACGAAGTCGTTGCGAAGTGCCCTGGCGTCCACGTGCCGGTACATCGCCGCGACACCCTACCCGCTTGCTCTGTGACCAGCGGCTTTGGGATGCGGGATCCGCGCTGACGAGCGGCTGGTGCCGCCAGCTCGTGGTCGACGCCGGCCGCGTCCGCGTCGTGCACGCTTCCGCGACAGCGTCGGCCGATGCCCGACCGGGATCGCGCCTTCGAACAGCTCGAGTCCCAGCCATAGCACTCCGGACCGCGCGGCGATCTTCCGGCCTCGCTACCGGCGGTGCACTCTGGCGCGGACGTGCTCGGTGAATTCGCTGGTCGAAGCCGTTCCGCCGAGGTCGGCGGTGGCAATGCCCGCCTCGAATGTCGCGGCGACCGCTCGCTCGATCCGCTCCCCCGCCTGGGCGAATGCCGCTTCCGCGTCGCGGGCCGCCAGCCACCGCAACAACATCGCCGACGACAGTTGCAGCGCGGCCGGGTTCGCGCGATTGCGCCCGGCCAGCGTGGGGGCGGCACCGTGCACGGCTTGGGCCATGGCCCTGGTCGCGGAACAGTTCAGCGACGCGGCCAGTCCCAGCGAGCCGCTCAACTCCCCGGCCAGGTCCGACAGGATGTCGCCGAACAGGTTCTCGGTGACCAGCACGTCGTAGTCGGCGGCGGCGCGGACCAGGTGCGCGGCGGCCGCGTCGACATGCTCGTCGTCCACCTCGACATCCGGATAGGACTGCGCCACCGCATAGCAGACATCCCGGAACAGTCCCATGGTCAGCGGCAGCACATTGGCCTTGTGCACGATGGTCACCCGCATGCGCCGCGTCGCGGCCAGCCGGAACGCCTGATGGGCGATCCGCTCGCAGGCGGCGCGGGTCACCAGGCCGACGGACATCGCGATGTCCGGTGTCGGCCGGAATTCGCCGGTGCCCGCGAACATGTTGCGATCGGCGTAGAAGCCCTCGCTGTTCTCCCGGACGATCACCAGATCGATGTCCGGCGCCGTCGCGTGCACACTCGGAAACGCCCGCGCGGGGCGAATATTGGCGTACAGGTCGAAGCGTTTGCGGATCGCGCCGCCCGGCGCGACCGCGGCGCGATGTTCGGCGGGATAGGACGCGTTGTCATGCGGGCCGAGAATCCAGCCGTCCACGCCGTCGAGCGCGTCGAGCGTCTGCTCGGGCAGCGGGGTCCCGAATTCGGCGATGGCGCGGTGTCCCATCGCCAGCGGCACCCAGTCGACCGGCGCCGCACCGACCGCCGACAGCGCCTCGTCGACCACCTGCCTGGCGGAGCGCACCACTTCGGGCCCGATGCCGTCGCCGTCGATCAGGCCCAGCCGCAGTGCCGCCCTCGGTTTGTTCGCGTCGTGCACCGGACCATCCTCCCGCCGCGGCGCCCCGACAGCGGAACCGGCCCGCGGACACACCCGATGCGGTTACCTTCGGGAGACCATGGTGCAGTCGGTCGAACTACTTCTCGATGACGCCGCCGACGCGGAAATCCGCCAGCAGTGGCGGTTGCTGGCGGAGGCAGGCGTGTCGAGCCTGGCCGCTCGCACCGACGAAGCCAACCGCCCGCACATCACCGCCGCGGTGGCCAAGCAGGTCTGGCCGCGTATCGAGCAGGCGTTGGACGAGCAGGCCTTCTCGCCGATCTCGGTGCGGCTCGGCGGGCTGGTGGTCTTCGGGGCGCGCCGCCCCATCCTGGTGCGGCTGGTGGTGCCGTCGGAACCGCTGCTCGCACTGCACCGGCGGATATTCCACACGATCTCGCCCTGTCCCGGCATTCCGGCCAATCTGCATCCGGACGCCTGGACACCGCACATCACACTGGCCAGGCGGGTGCCGCCGAACCAGCTCGGGGAGGCGATCCACGCCGTCGCGCGGGACCGGGATTTTCCGGCGACCGTGCTGGGTATCCGTCGATGGGATGGTGATCAGCGGCGCGAGTGGCCGGTCGGCCGGATTCGCCGTGGAAGATAACCGAGGTAGCCCGCGTTGTAGCTGGCACACCGAAACGAGAGGACGTCATGGCCACCCAGACGCTGACCCAGCACAATTTCGACGACGTAGTCACCGGGAACGACGTGGTACTCGTCGATTTCTGGGCTGATTGGTGCGGCCCGTGCAAGAGTTTCGCACCGACCTTCGAGGCCTCCTCCGACAAGCACCCCGACGTGGTGCACGGAAAGGTCGACACCGAAGCCGAGCAGGGCCTCGCGGCGGCCGCCAACATCCGCTCGATCCCGACCATCATGGCCTTCCGGGAGGGCGTGCTGGTGTTCGCGCAGCCCGGCGCACTGCCTCCCGCCGCGCTCGAGGATCTGGTGACCCAGGTCAAGGCGCTGGACATGGACGAGGTGCGCAAGCAGCTCGCCGAGCAGCAGGCCGGTCAGCAGTGACCGTGGCGCGGTGAGTCCTCGACGCCAGGCCCGGACCCCCTACGGGAGGTAGTCCGGGCCTGACTGCGTGCGCACCTGCACGGCACGCTTCGACCGCGGTGGCGTCACGCCACCGCGGTCGAATTTCGTATCAGGACGCGCCGAGCAGGTTGACGCCCGCGATCATCGCGCGCACCGTCGACTCGGCTCCGTCGTCGGCGATGGCCGCACCCCAGCCGCGCCTGCCGTCGCACTCGCACTGCACGAAGGTGGCGGTGCCACTGGCGGTCCGCCGCTGGTGGAACTGCAGGATCTCCACCGGGTATCCCTCGTCGTAGAAGGCCGAGGTCATCGCCGCGACCGGGCTGCCCGCGGCGACGACGGTCCGCAGGTGCCCGGCGAACTCCAGGGTGGCGGTGAACTCGGCGGTGCGGCTGCCCGCCGGCGACCAGTCACCGAGTCGGACGGGGCCATTGTGCTCGCAGTAGCGGCGGTGGAACTCCACCGAGGTGAGGCCGACGCTTTCGGCCCGCAGACCCTTGGGAGCGGCGGCATGGAACATGTCGGTATCGAGAGACAGGATGGTCATTGAAAGTAGGTCTTCCCGAAGTATGTCGTGGCTGAAGTTGACAGAGGCGACCAGCACTAACAAAGTCGAACAGCCCGTAGCGAGGGAGCCGGCCCGGATCAGACCCCGCTACGGCGAGCTACTACGAGGCCTCGACGACGCCGCGCCGCCATCGCGGTAAGCGGAATCAGCCCTGCACGATCCTCCGGCCCGGCGGCGGTAGCCGACGCAATCACGGAGGGCCCGGTGAGCGACGCCATGGACACAGCGCGGTCGCGGTCTGCGACGCGGAGCGCTGCGCTGTGGCGGTCGGCGGGATTCGGCACGCGATCGAGGATAAGGACATCGCGGCGCAATAGCAACCATATTCGGGTGCCCGATTTGTCTACTGACGAGTACTATTCGCGCAGTTCAGGAGGTTGCGGGCAGCGCGAAGGTAACGCCGGTGGACATTCGCCGCGCTACCGCTCGGTTACCTCGTTCAGCTCGCCAGTGGCGACGTCGAAGACGAAGCTGCGGATGGCGTTGTCAGTGCGCGGCGGCATCCCAGCTGCGGCCGACGCCCACCGAGACCTCCAAGGGCACCGACAGGGCGATCGCCGAGGACATCTGTTCGCGCGCCAGCGCCTGCAACGCCTCCCGCTCCCCGTCCGCGACCTCGAACAGCAACTCGTCGTGGATCTGCAGCAGCATCCTGGAGCGCAGCCCGGCCGACCGCATCGCCCGGTGCACGTTGATCATCGCGACCTTGATGATGTCGGCCGCGGTGCCCTGGATCGGGGCGTTGAGCGCCATCCGCTCGGCCGCCTCCCAGCGCTGCCGGTTGCTGGAGTCCAGATCGGGGAGGTAGCGGCGACGGCCGAACAGCGTCTCGGTGTAGCCGACCTTGCGCGCCTGCTCGACCACCTCGTACAGGTAGTCGCGGATCCGGCCGAAGCGGGCGAAGTAGACCTCCATCTGCTCCTTCGCCTCGGTGGTGCTGATCTTCAACTGCGCGGACAGCCCGTAGGAACTCAGCCCATAGGCCAGGCCGTAGGACATCGCCTTGATCCGGCGGCGCAACTCGGGAGTCACCTCGGTGATCGGGATGTCGAACGCCTTCGACGCGACGAAGCTGTGCAGGTCCTCGCCTGAGTTGAAGGCCTCGATCAAGCCCTCGTCCCCGGACAGGTGCGCCATGATCCGCATCTCGATCTGGCTGTAATCCGCGGTCATCAGCGACTCGTAGCCGGAGCCGACCACGAAGGTGTCGCGGATCTGGCGTCCGGTGTCGGTGCGGATCGGGATGTTCTGCAGATTCGGGTCGGTGGAGGACAACCGGCCGGTCGCGGCGATCGTCTGGTTGAACGTGGTGTGGATGCGCCCGTCGTCGGCGACGCACTTGAGCAGGCCGTCGACGGTGACCTTGAGCCGGGTGGCGTCGCGGTGCGTGAGCAGGTGCTCCAGGAACGGGTGCTGGGTCTTCTCGAACAGCGACTCCAGCGCGTCCGCGTCGGTGGTGTAGCCGGTCTTGGTGCGCTTGGTCTTCGGCATGTCCAGTTCGTCGAACAGCACCACCTGCAGCTGCTTGGGCGAGCCCAGGTTGATCTGCTTGCCGATCACGTCGTAGGCCGCATCGGCCGCCTCGGCGACCCGGTCGGCGAATTGCCGCTGCAATGTTGCCAGCTGGTCGGTATCCACCGCGATGCCCGCGTCCTCCAGCGTGGACAGCACACCCAGCAGCGGCAGCTCCATATCGGCGAGCAGCGGCGTGGACTCGATCTTGCGCAGTTCCTCGTCCAGCGCGTCGGCCAAGTCGGCGACGGCGCGGGCGCGCAGCATCTGCGCCCGCGCGAGTTCGGCGTCGACGGTGTCCTCCTCGTCGAGCAACGACAGCTGCGCGGTCTCGGCGGTCTCGGCGCGCAGCTCCCGGTGCAGGTAGCGCAGCGAGAGATCGTCGAGGTTGAAGGTGCGCTGGCCGGGGCGGACCAGGTAGGCGGCCAGCGCCGTATCGCTGGTCAGCCCGCCGAGGGTCCAGCCGCGGCCGCGTAGCGCATGCAGAGCCGCCTTCGCCTCGTGCAGCGCCTTGGGCACGGCCGGATCGGCCAGCCAGGCGCCCAGCGCGGCTTCGTCTTCCGGCGTGAGCACGGTGACGTCGATGTAGCCGCTCTCGCCGTCACCGGCCGCGATGGCGAGCGCGCGCACGTCACCGCGTGCCGGAACACCCGTTCCGACGATCGAGACGCCATGGCGCACACCGGCTTTCGCGTGCTCGACGAGCCAGGCGGCAACCGCGCCGATCTCCAGCGCGCCACCGCTGATCTCGAAGCCGGCCTCCGCCTCGGGTTCCGGCGGGGCCAGCGTCTCGAACAGCCGGTCGCGCAGCACGCGGAACTCGAGATCGTCGAACAAGCGGTGGATCTTCTCCCGATCCCATGGGCCCTGCGCCAGCTGGTCGGGCGTGTACGGCAGCGGCACCTCCCGCATCAACTCGGTGAGCTGGCGGTTGAGCACCACACTGCTCAGGTTGGCCCGCAGCGCGTCGCCGACCTTGCCCTTCACCTCGTCGACCTTGTCGACCAGGGTGTTCAGGTCGCCGTATTCGCGGATCCACTTGGCGGCGGTCTTCTCTCCGACACCGGGGATGCCCGGCAGATTGTCGCTCGGGTCGCCGCGCAACGCCGCGTAGTCGGGGTACTGGTTCGGTGTGAGGCCGTACTTGGCCTGCACCTCGTCGGGGGTGAACCTGGTCAGATCGGAGACGCCCTTGCGCGGGTACAGCACGGTGACGTTCTCGCCGACCAGCTGGATGGCGTCCCGGTCGCCGGTGACGATGAGCACGCGGAAGCCCTCGGCCGACGCGCGTGTGGTGAGTGTGGCGATGATGTCGTCGGCCTCGAAGCCATCGATCGCCATCACCGGAATGCCCAGCGCGCCGAGCACGTCCTTGGTGAGTTCGACCTGCCCGCGGAACTCGTCCGGCGTGGTGGTGCGGTTGGCCTTGTACTCCGGGTACGCCTCGGCGCGGAAGGTCTGGCGCGACACGTCGAACGCCGCGGCCACATGCGTCGGCTTCTCGTCGCGCAGCAGGTTGATCAGCATCGCGGTGAAGCCGTACACCGCGTTGGTGGTCTGCCCGGTGACCGTCTTGAAGTTCTCCGCCGGTAGCGCGAAGAACGCGCGGTAGGCGATCGAATGCCCGTCCAGCAGCAACAGCGTCGGCCGGTCGCCCGACCCGGGATCGCTGGAGCCGGACGCGGTGGCGGGACGCGGAGCGGTCGTGGGTGAACTCACGCTCCAGAGTCTAGGGACCGCCACCGACAACGTGACACCCACCGGCGGCGTGCCGCTCGGAGCGGTTCCCGGTCCGTTCGCGTGCCGGGGACCGCGCCCAGCGACGCTCAGGCCTGCGCCGCCCCGACGCTCGGCTCCGGCGCAACCGCCCCCGTGATTCGCTCGCTCACAATGCGGCGACGAGCTCGCGCAGCACCGGCAGGCTCACCGATCCCGAACCGAGCACCACGTCGTGGAAAGCCTTGATGTCGAAGTCCGCGCCGAGTCGCTCATGGGCGGCCACCCGCTGGCGCCGGATCTCCAACTGGCCCACCTTGTAGCCGACCGCCTGCCCCGGCATGGCGATGTAACGGTCCACCTCCACGGTGATCTCGGCCAGTCCGACCGGCGCGTTCGCCACCATGAAGTCGATGGCCTGCTGCCTGGTCCAGCCCTTCGCGTGCAGACCGCTGTCGACCACCAGACGGCAGGAGCGCCACGAATCCCCCGCCAGCATGCCCAGGCGGCCGAGATCGTCGGAGTACAAACCCATTTCGTCGGCCAGTCGCTCGGTGTAGAGGGCCCAGCCCTCGACAAAAGCGGTGTTGGCGAAGGACTGACGCTGGAAACGTGGCAGGTGGTCGAGCTCGTTCGCGATGGTGAGCTGAAGGTGATGGCCGGGGATCGCCTCGTGGTAGGCCACCGACGCGGTCTCGTAGCGGCCGCGGCCGGTGGGATGGTGCTGGTTGACGAAGTAGGTGCCGGGCCGGGATCCGTCGGCGGCGGGCGGGAAGTAGTAGGCCGCCGGCGCGTCCGCCGCGAGGAACTCCGGCACCGGCACGATGTCGCAGGATTCCCTGGGCAGCCGCCCGAACCAGTTCCCCATCTCGGCCGTGGCCAGCGACAGTGCCCGCCGCGCGTCGAACATGATCTGCTCGGCGTCGTCGTAGCACAGCGCGGGATCGTCGCGCAGCCGGGCGAACACCTCGCCGAGATCCCCGGTACCGAACAGCCGTTCGCCCACCGTGGCGTATTCCTCGCGCAGCTTCGCCAGTTCGCTGAGCCCGAGTTCATGGATCTCCTCGGCGCCGAGATCCGGCAGCGTGGTGTGGTGGCGCAGCAGCCGCTGGTAGATATCGTCGCCGTCGGATCCGAGCCAGCAGAGGCCTGGCTTCTCGTCGGGGCGGCCGGCGGGCAGCAGTTCGTCGTAGAGCGCGTCCCGGTAGACCTGGAACGCCGGACGGATGACATCCTTTGCCACCTCGGCCAATTCGGCCCGCCACGCGGCCTCGCCCTCCCACCCGTCCGGTCCGGCGAATGTGACGAACGGGTCGGCGGCGAGATCGGAGTCCAGATAGCCGTCGAGCTGGTTGAGCGAGCGCTCGATGGTGATCCGGGCCGGCGCGCGCCCGGCGGCCAGACCCGACCGGAACCGTTCCACGGCTTGGCCGAGCATGGTGCCGAACTGCCGGTAGCGCTGGACCAGCGCCAGCGCGTTCTCCGGGCGCGGCGCGTTGGTCTGTGGCGCAATCATCAACATGCCGGCATGGACGCCGTTCATCTGGTCGGACGCCATCTCCACCGGCCGCCATTCCAAATGCTCGACCGCGCCGCTCAACTCGGTGCGCAGCAGGCTGCGGGTGATGCGGTCGGACGGGTTCAGCCGGTCGGCGTCGAGCGCGTCCACCGCGCGCAGCAGCTCGCGCCAGGTCGAGAGCAACCGCTGCTCCGCCTCGGCGGACAGATCCTCGATCCGGTCGTCGAAGCGGCGGTCGCCGAGCAGGGTCGCCTCGCTCGGCGCCGCCTCGAGTACACAGTCCCAGTACCGCTCGGCCAAGCTCATCAGCTCGTCGTGACCATCCATGGTCACGATCATGCCTCGAGCCGGGCCGCGCGGCACCGGACTCGGAATGGTTCAGCCCACGCCGAGATAGGCCGACTTCACTGCGGGATCGGTGAGCAGTTCGCCGCCGCGGCCGGTTTTGGTGACCTCGCCGGTCTCCATGATGTAGGCGCGATGGCTGCGGGCCAGCGCCTGCTGGGCGTTCTGCTCGACCAGCAGCACGGTGGTGCCCTGCTGGTTGATCTCGCTGATGATCCGGAAGATCTGCTGGATCACCATGGGCGCCAAGCCCATCGACGGCTCGTCGAGCAGCAGCAGCCGCGGCCGGGCCATCAGCGCGCGGGCGATGGCCAGCATCTGCTGCTCACCGCCGGAGAGCGTGCCGCCGACCTGTTTGCGCCGCTCGAGCAGGCGTGGAAACAGCTCGAAAACCCACTCCAGTGTCCGGTCGTACTCGGCCTTCTGCTTGAAAACCCGTCCATAGCAACCCATGTCCAGGTTTTCCTGCACTGTCATGCCGGGGAACACGCCCCGGCCCTCCGGCGCCTGGATCAGCCCCTTCGCGACGCGTTCGTGCGCCTTCATCTGGGTGATGTCGCGGCCTTCGAACAGGATTCGCCCGCCGGTCAGCGGCAACAGCCCGGACATGGCGCGCATGGTCGTCGTCTTGCCCGCGCCGTTGGCGCCGAGCAGCGTGACCAGCTCGCCCTCCGCGACGGTCAGCGAGATCCCGTGCAGCGCTTGGATCCGGCCGTAGTTGACGACCATGTCCTGGACTTCGAGCAGCGGTGCGTCGCCGGACGTGCCTGGCGTCGCCGGCGGTACGAAGGGCTTGTCGACGGTCGGCTGGCCCGGGACCTGCTCCGGCTCGGATGGTCCGCCGGACGCACCGCTTTCGTCTGCGGGAGCACCGGACTCGCCGGCTGCGGGATCGGATTCGCCTGCGGTACTGCCTGATTCGCCCGCCTCGGTATCCGGCACGCCGAGATACGCCGCGATCACGGCCGGGTTGTCCCTGATGTCGGCGGGCAGTCCGTCGGCGATCTTGCGGCCGAACTCCAGCACCACGATCCGGTCGGTCACGCCCATGACCAGCCGCATGTCGTGCTCGATCAGCAGCACGGTGAACCCGTCGTCGCGGATCTTGCGGATCAGGTCCATGAGCGCGGACTTCTCGCTCGGGTTGAACCCGGCGGCGGGCTCGTCCAGGCACAGCAGCTTCGGCTCGGTGGCCAGCGCGCGGGCGATCTCCAGGCGGCGCTGGTCGCCATAGGAGAGGTTGCGCGCCTTCTCCACCGCTCGCGGCGCGATGCCGACGAACTCCAGCAGCGCCATACCGCGTTCGATGGCGTCGCGTTCCTCGCGCCGATGCCGCGGCGTCCGCAGAATCGCGCCGGGCACCGAGGTCTTGTGCCGCGCATCGGTGCCGACCACCACGTTCTCCAGCGCGGTCATCTCGCCGAAGAGCCGCACGTTCTGGAACGTGCGCGCGATGCCGAGGCGGGTGATCGCGTTGCGCTTGGTCTTCGTCAGCGGCTTCCCGTCGAAGTACACCAGTCCGGAGGCGGGCTGATAGACGCCGGTGATCGCGTTGAAGCAGGTGGTCTTGCCCGCGCCGTTGGGACCGATGAGGCCGAGGATCTCGCCGCGACGGATCTCGAAGCTCACGTCGTCCAGGGCGGTGAGGCCGCCGAACTTCACCGTCAGGCCATCGGTGCGCAGCAGCGGTTCGCCCACCGCGGTCTCGATGACCCGATGCGGCGCGACGACTTCCGCGACCGTCTCGGAGTCGGCGAGAACCGGGAGCACGGCGGTCACATCCACCGTGCCCGCGCTCTGGACCTCCGGTGCGGGTGCATAGCCCGCCGCCATGTCCTCGTTGTCGAACAGCGCGTCGCCCGCGCCGGGCCCGGTCATCGTCCCGCTCCGATCAGCTCGCGGGCGGCCGGTCTGCGCACCGCCTGATACACCTGCCTGCCGTAGGTGAGCAGCTTCTGCCGCACCGGGAACAGACCCTGCGGACGCAGAATCATCATCACCACCAACGCGATACCGAAATACAGATACTTCAGGTCACCCAGCGATTGCGCGCCGCCCTTGCGGAACAGCAGCACACTGCCGAGCAGCAGCAGCGCCAGCACGCCGCTGACCACCATGCCCGTGATCACCCCGCGGCGCGGCCACCCGCCGAGCCGGTCGGCCCACAGCCGCCACACGACGATCAGCGCGACGAACACCGCGACGTCGATCGCCAGCAGGACGTACCCGGTCGACTCGTTGCTCACCAGGTTCACCGACTGCAGTCGCGCGGGCAGATAGGCGATCACGAACGCGCCGAAGATCACGCCGAGCTTGTTGCCCTGACCACCGATCACCACCGCGCACAGGAACAGCATCGAGTTGATGATGTTGAATCCGGTCGGGTTGATGAACTGCACCTGTCCGGCGTAGATCGCGCCGGACATGCCGCCCACCGCGGCGCCGATCATGAACGCCCACAGCTTGAACTTGAACGTCGGCACGCCCATGATCTCGGCCGCGTCCTCGTCCTCGCGGATGGCCACCCAGGCGCGGCCGACCCGGCTGCGCTCCAGATTGCCGACCATCAGCAGCACGATCACCACAAGCGCCATGCCGAGCCAGTACCAGTAGGTGCCGTAGCTGGCGCGGTCGAGCAGGTTCGCGGCGTCCGGGTCCCCGGGGTTGCCGCCGGAGAACACGCCCTCCGGCCTGCTCTCGGATTCGCCGACGTGCGGGTAGGCCACGCCGGACAAACCGAGGCTGCCGTTGGTGATCTCGGTGAGGTTCTCCGCCAGCAGCCGGACGATCTCACCGAAGCCGAGGGTCACGATCGCCAGGTAGTCACCGCGCAGGCGCAACGTCGGCGAGCCGAGGATCAGGCCCGAGACCGCGGTCACCGCGACCGCGAGCGGCAGGCAGGCCAGCCATGCCCACTTCGGATCCAGCCAGCCGCCGTCGGTCTGGTTCCATGGGCTGTTCGGGCTGGTGAGCAGGCCGACGGTATAAGCGCCCACGGCGTAGAACCCGACGTAGCCGAGGTCGAGCAGGCCCGCCTGCCCGACCACCACGTTGAGGCCGATGGCCAGCAGCGCGTACATCGCCACCTGCGCCATCACCAGGCCGAAGTTGTAGGAGGGGGTGTTCAGCAGCGGCGGAGGGAACAGCGGCAGCAGCGCCAGCAGGAGGAGGATGGGGACGCCGACGCCCCACTGCGCGGGCCTGCTCAAGCCCTCCCACCAGGAGCGGATCGCGTCGCCGAGGCCACGCCGCTCGGTGTCCGGCGCGGGCGCCGTCTTGATCGTGTCGGTCATGCGCGTGCCCTTCCGAGACTCTCGCCGAGGATGCCGGTCGGGCGAACCATCAGCACAAGAACCAGCACGACGAACGCGACCACATCGCGCCACTCGGTGCCGAACAGGATCTGGCCGTACTGCTCCACCACGCCGAGCAGCAGGCCGCCGAGCAGCGCGCCGCGCAGATTGCCGATGCCGCCGAGCACCGCCGCGCTGAACGCCTTGATGCCGAGGATGAATCCGCCGGAGTAGATGATCCCGTTCGGGATCTTGAGCGTGTACAGCATCGCCGCCGCGCCCGCGAGCACGCCGCCGATGAGGAACGTCAGCATGATGACCCGCTCCCGCGAGACACCCATCAGGGTCGCGGTGTCGGGGTCCTGGGCCACGGCCCGGATGCCGCGGCCGAACTTGGTCTGATTGATCAGGACCTCGGTGACGATCGCCAGCACCACCGCGGCGACCACGATGAGCAGCATGATGTTGGTGATGTCCGCGCCGCCGAAACTGAACTGCACGGTCGGCTCGACGAGCCGGATCGCCTGCTGGGCGTTGGTGCCGCCGAGGTCGGGCCGGATCTTCGGCAGCACGAAGTGCACCAGTTCCTGGAGCACGAACGACATGCCGATCGCGGTGATCAGAAAGGCCAGCGGTTTGGCGCCCCGCTTACGCAGCGGTCGATACGCGACCCGTTCCAATCCGACGGCCGCGCCGCCGGATACCACCATGCCAACGACCATCGCCAACCCCAGATAGACGACGGTGAGCACGACACCTTGGGTGTAGGCATCGGGACTCGCGACGAATCCGAAGATCATCAACCCGATCAATTGCCCGAACAAGCCGAGCATGAAGATTTCCGAATGGGCGAAATTGATCAGGCGCAATACGCCGTAGACCAACGTATAGCCCACGGCGACCAAGGCATAGATGGCGCCATAGGTCACTCCGTCGACGGTCAGTCGCCAGAAACTATCGATCAACCCCTCGTAGTTGAAGTCGATCGAGCTGCCGAGGAGTTGTGCCCCACCGGCCAATGCCGTTGATTTCATTTATTTCTTGCCCTCATCCATTCGCCCGCGGAACAACGGCACGTACCGGGGTTCGCGTGAACCCCGGTACGTGCCGTGCGTCCGAGTCCCAGAGCTACTTGACCTCGTACACCCAGATCAGCGCGTTCGACAGCTCACCGTTCGGATTCCACTTGTACTGACGCGCGAGGCCGGCACCGTCGTACGTCCGCACATACTCGAGCAGATCCGGGCGGGTCACCTTACCGCTGTCGATGCCCTTGGCCAGGATGGTGGTCAGGTCGTAGGCCTCGACCGAGTAGACGCCGGGCGCCTGGCCGTTGAGCGCCTGGTAATCCTTGGCGAACTTGTCCGGCGCGGGACCACAGGGGCAGGACAGCTTCGCGCCCTTGGCCGCGCTGCCCGCCTGCGCGACGAACTGCGGGTCGTTGGTGCCGTCGGCGGACACGAAGACCGCCTTCACGCCACCGGACTTCAGCTGCTGGGCCAGCGGCGCGGCCTCGGAGTAGTAGCCGGAGTAGAAGATGGCGTCCGGGTTCGCGCCCGCCACCTTGGTGACCGTCGCGGAGAAGTCCTTGTCGCCCTTCTTGATGCTGGCGGCGCAGGCCGGATCGGCCACGGCGCCCAGGCCCTCGGTGATCGACTTCGCCAGCCCGGTGCCGTAGTCGGTGTTGTCCTGGATGACGCAGACCTTCTTGTAGCCCGCGGTGTTGACCAGGTACTTCGCCACCGACGGGCCCTGCACGTCGTCATTGGCCAGACCGCGGAAGAAGGTGGTCCAGCCGTTTTGGGTCAGCGTCGCGTTGGTCGCCGAGGAGGTCACCGAGACCAGGCCCGCGTCGCTGAGGATCTTGCCGGTCGCCTTCGTCTCACCGGAGAACGCCGGACCGACCAGGCCGATGATCGACTTGTCGTTGACGATCTGCGGGATCACCTGGGTGGCCTTCTGCGGGTCACCCTCGGTGTCGAACTGCTTCAGGTCGATCTTGCAGCCTGGGTTGGCCTTGTTGTGCTGGTCGAGGGCGAGCTTGACGCCGTTGACGATGTTGATGCCGAGCGCGGCGTCCGGACCGGTCAGCGCGCCCGCCATGGCAATGGACGTGCCCGGCGCGCACGTCGCCTTGCCGTCGCCCGCGGGATCGGCCGCCGTGGCGGCGTCGGACTTCGGCACCTCCTTGCCCTGCTGGTCGACCTGCAAAACCGGCTGGATGGACAGGCCACCCGCGCCATTGGCACCCGGGGAATCCGAACCGCTGCTGGTGGACTTTTCGCTACAGCCGGTCAGCACCAGTGCGGCGGCAGCGCCGACGGCCAGAACACCTCGCGTCGATCGACTGCGCCATGTCGAACTAAGCACGATTCACCTCATCTAAGTTCTGTGCTCCCCCGGGCTCGCCGAGGAGGCCGACCACGTCAGCCCGGTCAGAACATAGCGTCGGTACGTTAGTTCCGCATCACATTCGGATCATGCGCGCAACATTGTGTCGAATTCTTGTTCACGACTGCGTTTCGACAGCGTAAATTTTCCCGCCGCGCGCGCACCGATGTCACTTCGGCGTCAGGTTCTCCAACACGACTTCCGCGACCGCCTTCATGGTCGTGCGCCGGTCCATTGCCGTGCGCTGAATCCACTTGAACGCCTGCGGCTCCGAAAGGCCCTGAGTCTGCATCAGCACACCCTTGGCGCGCTCGACCAGCTTCCTGGTCTCCAGCCGATCGGCCAGGTTCGCCACCTCGCTCTCCAGCGCGGTGATCTCGTGGAAGCGGCTGGCCGCCAATTCGATCGCCGGGACCAGATCCGACTTGGTGAACGGCTTCACCAGGTAGGCCATCGCACCGGCGTCGCGCGCCCGCTCCACCAGGTCGCGCTGACTGAACGCGGTCAGGATGACCACGGGCGCAACACGTTTCGACGCGATCTCGGCCGCCGCGTCGATCCCGTCCCGGCGCGGCATCTTCACGTCCATGATGACCAGATCCGGACGGTGCTCGACCGCGAGATCGACCGCCTGCTGACCGTCGCCCGCCTCGCCGACCACCTGATAGCCCTCTTCGGTCAGCATCTCGACCAGATCCATGCGAATGAGCGCCTCGTCCTCGGCGACGACGACCCGCTTCGCCCCGGCGTCCCGCTTGGTGCCGGCGCCCCCAGCTGCTGTGCTCATAGGTAGACCCCTCTGGTTCCGATGCCCTGTACCCGACACGCCGAAAATAGGCCGCGATCGCACGGACGACCACCGCGGGCCATCAGGCTGCCGAGTGATGTAAAGAGTACCTTTCACTTCGGCATAGAACGCATATACCCTGCGCAAACCACGCGTTCGCGCCGCAGGGACCAACCCATTCGCTTCCACAGCACCCGACCCGCTATAGTTTCCACCCGGTGCGCCGAGTTGGCGGAACTGGCAGACGCGACGGTCTCAAAAACCGTTGTCCGAAAGGACGTGTGGGTTCGAGTCCCACACTCGGCACCAGCCCCAGGGTGACCCCTGTTCGCGGAGAGCGCTCACCGGTGGGAGCTGGTTGTGTCTTCTGGGGGTGCAACCCCCAGGCCCCGCTCGGCGGGGCTTCGCCCCCCGAACCCCCCATGCGTGTGGTTGCGTTCGGCGGAAAGCGTCTCGTCTCGGTCGTTGGTGCGATCCAGGGTTGCGGTCAGCAGTCTCAGCCAGCAGCCGAAAGCCGCCATCGTGCTCACGGACAGCGCCCGTTCCGGGGTAGCTCGTCGTATCCTCGGAGGGTGCAAGGCCCTGGTCCCAAGGTGGTACTTCACCCGTCGGACCTCCCTCACTCCTGGTTTCCGAGCAGACATGTCGAAGTGGGCGGGAGTCGCCTCCCAGCATTCACCGTCGCCGAGCAGTTCCAGCGACGGCATGCATTCATGCTCATGGGGAGCTCGCCGGGTCGCGGCGTCCCCATGCGTGGCACGGGGGCCAGTATTTGCGCGGCGGGCGCGGTTACCCCACCTGGATTGCCGTCAGCACGACATCGACGGAGGGCAAACCCCAAATGCCGCCGACAGCAGCCGCCCAACCACATCGGCGCCACCATCGGTTTCGAGCGCAGCGAGACCGAGCATTCCCGGTTCGCGGCCCGGCTCGCGTCCGAGTGGCCGCCGCGCAAGCGACGAAGTCGCAAGCGGCGGTCGCTCGGACGCGAGCCACAAGGGGGCCGCGAACACCCAGCGCCGCAGGCGCTGGCAAATAGCACAGCGCACCGGAGGTATGTGATGCGGGTTAACAGGGCCACCGTCGACTTGTCCGGGTATCCGGATCTGGTGGTCATCTATCTCGGCATGCGGGTGCGGCGGCCGAGGGGAATGCTGCGGCTGCTCGGGCTCGGGCCGAAACTCTATCGGTCACATCAGGATCGGCCGGACGGGCTGCTCCTGCACGAAGACGTCGTCTGGTCGTTGTTCCCGCCGCACTGGGGCGCGCGGCAGTACTGGCGCGACCTCGACAGCCTCGAAGCATGGACCCGGACCGCGCCGCACCGTGACTGGTGGCAGAAGTTCCTGCGCGACTCGGGCGGCACCGGGTTCTGGCACGAGGCCTACTTCGCACGCGGCGGCATCGACGCCATGTACGACGACATGGACCCCGCCACCGGGCTCGCGCGGTTCGCGCCGGTGGTCCCCTCCCGCGGGCGGAGGTTCACCACCCGCGGACGCGTCGAGGACCGACCCGCCAAGTTCGAGCCCGTCGTGCCCGAATCCACTTACTACGACGGCGAATCCGGGTAGTCTGCGCAAACGGTCATATCACAAAGCAATCACAATGCAGCGTTTCGCTGCGCCCGCAACGGGGTACACCGAGTGCGGGGAACCGAACCGCACCACCCGCGGAAGTGACGTACGTCGCAGGCCAGGGTGGGAAAGCGGCGGACTTCGTGTACGGCACGCTACGAGCAGATGAATATGTTGTTCCCACACCTGGGACTACTGAATCGGGATGTTCTGGTAGCTTCCGCGCGGATTATCGTGTTCCTATGCACGTCCTGTTCGTCTGCAACGGCAACGTTTGCCGGTCGGTAATCGCCGAGCGGCTCACCCGCGCCGTTGCGGCCGAACACGCCATCGGGCACCTCACCACCGAAAGCGCGGGAACCCGTGCGCTGGTGGGATTTCCGGTCGAACCGCTCGCCGCGCAGACCATCGCGGGGCTCGGCGCCGACCCGGCCAACTTCCGGGCCCGGCGCCTGAAGCCGGAGATGATCGACAAAGCCGACTTGGTCCTCACGATGACCGAACAGATCCGCGACCAAGCGATCGAAATGGCCTTCGGCGCCCGTCCGCGCACTTTCACGCTGCTGGAAGCCAGCCGTATCGCCCACGTCACCGGCGCGCGCACGGTCGCCGAACTGCACTCCGCGCGCAACGATCTCTCGCTGGTCGGCCGGGAGAACATCGCCGACCCGGTCGGGCTGTCGGCCCAGGCATTCTGCGAGGTCGGCGATCGCATCGCCGACGCGCTCGTGCCGCTGCTGCTGGCACTTGCCCCGCATGAGCAGCCCCGCCCGCACGACGACGAGCACGCCGGACTGGTGATCCGCCCCGGCGCGTCACGCGCGCCCCTGGCGACCTTCCTCGCGGCTCAGCGCGCGCGATAACACGGCACCGGCTCGGGCAACGAATAACCGGCCAACCCGCCTGTCACGATTCGGCTATGTCCATTCCGGGCCTGGACGGTTTACACTCCCGCGGACAACATTCTCCGCCGTTGCTGCTTCGACACAGGACAGGAATCAGACATGCCGAAGCGAATTTCGGATGTTTCGCTCCATGTTTATGTGACACCGGAGGCTCTGGAACGCGTCGTCGAGACCGTGCGCGAGGTGGTGGACGACTATCTCACCGACCGCGACGTATTCGCCTGGCGCTTCACCTTGCCGGTCGATACCGATGACCCAGCCCATGCGGCCCTGACGAGCCATAGCGCGACCGATCGGCTCGACGGCGCACCGGAAAACCGCCGCACATACGAAATCGCGCTCAGCCTGGTCGGAGCGCCGGACCAGCTGACCGACGACGACGTGGTCACACTGGAACGGCAACTGCTACGCGGCATCTCCGCACTCGCGCGAGCCGAGCCGGAACGGCAGATCCCGGTCTCGATCCGCGCCTCGCAGCGCACCGACGTCGATCTCGACATTGATCGCGACCGCGAACTGCTCTAGCGCGAGTTCGAAGGCCCAGGCGTAGCTCAATCCCGCCGACGCGACGGGAAGTGGCGGATGAGCCCCTCCTGCACCGTGGTGGCCAGCAGGTCTCCGCTGCGCGAGTAGAACCGCCCGGTCGCCAGGCCGCGAGAGCCCGCTGCCACCGGCGACTCGGTGGCATACAGCGCCCACTCGTCGAATCGGAACGGGCGGTGGAACCAGATCGAGTGGTTGACCGTGGCGGCCACGATCCGGTCCAAGCCCCACGACAGCCCGTGGGTGGTGATGATCGAGTCCAGCACCGTGGTGTCGGACGAATAGCCCAGCATCGCCACGTGGAGCAGCGGGTCGTCGGGCAGCCTGCCGTCCGCGCGCATCCACACCCGGTTGTGGTTGAGCCGCTCCCCCGTGCCCTTCAGAATCCAGGCCGGGTCATTGGTGTAGCGCATATCGATCGGGTGCGGCGCGTTGACGAACATCTCCAGCTTGTCCTCCAAGCCTTCGAAGCTCTCCTCCACGCGAGGCAGCGTCTCCGGATCGGGCACCTCCGGCTGGGCGTGCGCGTGCTCGAGCCCCTTGCCCCAATCCTGGAACGCAGCGAGCATCACGAACAGCTCCTGGCCGTCCTGGGTGGCGGTGACCGTCCGATTGGCGAACGCGCGGCCGTCGCGATGGCGGTCCACCCGGTATTCGATCGGCTTCTTCACATCCCCGCCGCGCACGAAATGCGCGTTCACGGCGTGCACAGGACGGTCACCGACCGTGCGGCCCGCCGCGATGATGGCCTGCGAGACGAGCTGACCCCCGAAGGTCCGGCTCCACACCTTCTCCGGGTGCTGGCCGACGAAGACATCCTCGTCCATCTGTTCCAGATCGAGCAGGCCGAGCAGCACGTCCAAGTCGGAGCGCAGTGCGGGCGGCTCCGCGACGATGACGGGGCTGCCTAGGGAAGCACTCACTAATGGTCCTCCTCGCCGATGCGATGCACGTGGATCAGATTGGTGGAGCCTACGGTGCCGGGCGGTGATCCCGCCACGATCACCACCAGATCACCCTTCTGGTATCGGTCCATCGACAGAAGTGCTACATCCACCTGGTGGATCATCGCATCGGTGCTGTCCACGGTCGGCACGATGAAGGTTTCCGTGCCCCAGGTCAGCGCGAGCTGGCTGCGCACCTCCGGCAGCGGCGTGAACGCCAGCAGCGGCAGCGGTGTGTGCAGCCTGGCCAGGCGGCGCACCGTGTCACCCGACTGGGTGAACGCCACCAGCGCCTTGGCGTTGAGCCGCTCGCCGATGTCGCGGGCGGCGTAGGAGATCACACCGCGCTTGGTACGGGGCACGTGGGTCAGCGGGGGCACCCGGGTCGACTCGGTTTCCACCGCGTGCACGATGCGCGCCATCGTGCGCACCGTCTCGATCGGGTACTTGCCCACCGAGGTCTCGCCCGACAGCATCACCGCGTCGGCGCCGTCGAGCACCGCGTTCGCCACGTCCGAGGCTTCGGCGCGGGTCGGGCGGGAGTTATCGATCATCGACTCCAGCATCTGGGTGGCGACGATGACCGGCTTGGCGTTCTCCCTGGCCATCTGGATGGCGCGCTTCTGCACGATCGGCACCTGCTCCAGCGGCAGCTCGACGCCGAGATCGCCGCGGGCGACCATCACCGCGTCGAAGGCGAGAACCACGGCCTCCAGGTTGTCGATCGCCTCGGGCTTCTCCAACTTGCCGATCACCGGCACCCGGCGGCCGACGCGATCCATCACGTCGTGCACCAGCTCGACATCGGACGGGGACCGCACGAACGACAGCGCGATGAAGTCGACGCCGAGCTTCAGCGCGAACTCCAGGTCCTCGATGTCCTTCTCCGAGAGCGCGGGCACCGACACGTCCATGCCCGGCAGCGAGACGCCCTTGTTGTTGGAGACCGGGCCGCCCTCGGTGACCCGGCAGACCACGTCGTTGCCGTCGACGCGGGTGACGATCAGGCCGACCTTGCCGTCGTCCACCAGGAGGCGGTCGCCGGGCTTGGCGTCCTTGGCCAGCTCCTTGTAGGTGGTGGACACCCGGTCGTGGGTGCCGTCGATCTCGTCGACGGTGATGCGGACCTCTTCGCCCGTCGCCCAGACGGTCCTGCCCTCCAGGAAGCGGCCGAGGCGAATCTTGGGACCCTGGAGGTCGGCGAGAATGCCGACGGCTCGCCCGAGGTGGTCGCAGGCCTGCCGCACCTTCTTGTAGTTCTCGGCATGATCCGCGTGCTCGCCGTGGCTGAAGTTCAGCCGCGCTACATCCATACCGCTCTCGACGAGTTCGCGGATACGGTCCTCGGTGGCAGTAGCCGGGCCGAGCGTGCACACAATCTTCGTCCGTCGCATCACGAGTCGAGCCTAGTCCTGGTTGGTGCGCAGGTCGCGCCGTGGTCCTGGTGAAACCTTGGTGAAAAATATGCACGAGGGGTGGAGGGCGGGTACAAACGGATACTCAGCGCGCTGTGATGTCGCCCGGAACGCAGGGAGGCGGGCGACCCGCGCCCGCCTCCTTGTCCATTGCGATGCCGTCGCGATCAGTCGCGCAGCGGGCGTCCTTGGGGATCGGGGACCTTGCCGACGAGGATCAGGATGCCGTCGATGAGACCCCAGATGCCGCCGAGGCCGCAGGTGAGGATCGAGACCACCAGCTGGGCGATGCCCAGGCCGGTGTAGCCGAGATAGAAGCGCCCGATGCCGAAACTACCGAGGAAGATCTGCAGCAGGCCCGCGATCAGCTTCTGCTTCTCCGACAGCGGGACACCGAAGGGATCACGGCCCCACGGCGCCTCGGGGTCGTTCGGGTTGTACCCCTGCGGCGCACCCGGATACGGCGCGGGCGGGTAGCCGCCCGGCTGCTGGCCGTAGGGGTCGACGGGCTGGCCGTATTGGGGCTGGCCGTAGGGGGCCGACGGCGAGCTGTACTGCGGCGGGGTTTGCGCCTCCAGCGGCTTGGTCAGATCCGGACCCGTCCCGGGCGGGCCGTACTGCGGGCCCGTGGAACCCGGAATCTGCTGGTTGGGGTCGGTCACTCATGTCCTCCTCATTAGTGCGGGCACCCTCTTGTCGGCCCCCGTCCTTGCTGGACCGCCGATTTGCCGCTCGCGACGATCACGAGACATTGTCACCGGGATAGACCGGGTTGTCGCCCCCGATGTTCTCGGCCCTGCGAGGAGTTATCGCCGTGTGTCGCCGATTCGTTGCCGTGGAGGGCACCCGGCCGGCGTCCGCCAGGTCCGCCGCCGCGCCTGGTCCGGACGGCACGGGTCAGCTCTTGTCCGCCTTCTCCGAACCGGTCTCGGCGGACTTGCCGCCGGACGTCTCCTGGGCGGCTCCGTCCGGTTCGATCACCGCGTGCCCGGAAGCCGCTGCGTCCGAAGGCTTCTCGGCCGACGCCGTACCCGCCGCGCGCAGCGCACGGAGCTGCCACGGCCACGGGCGAGGACTCGCGCCGGGCTGCAACTGCTCGGGCGTCTCGCGGCCCTTGGTGGCGAACACGAAGTAGGCGATCGCGCCCAGGAACACCACGGCGGAGGTGAAGGAGTTGATCCGGATGCCTGCGATCTCGGTGGCCTCGTCGGCGCGCATCAGCTCGACGAAGAACCGCCCGAAGCAGTAACCGGCGACGTACAGCGCGAACAGGCGGCCGTGGCCGATCCGGAAGCGCCGGTCCACGTACACCAGCAGCACGACGACGAGCAGGTTCCAGACCATCTCGTACAGGAAGGTGGGATGCACGATCTTGTCGACCACGCCGGTGGAGACGCCGTTCATCATGTCCAGCTGGCCGTCGTCGCCGACCCGGCGGAAGATCTGCAAGCCCCACGGCACGTCGGTCTCGCGGCCGTACAGCTCCTGGTTGAAGTAGTTGCCGAGCCTGCCGATGGCCTGGGCGAGCAGGATCGGCGGGGCGACCGCGTCACCCAACGCGGGCAACGGGATCCGGTACACCCGGCAGCCGATCCACGCGCCGATGCCGCCAAGCAGCACCGCGCCCCAGATGCCGAGTCCGCCCTGGTAGATCTTCAGCGCGTCGACCGGGTTGCCGTCCGCACCGAAGTACTTCTGCCAGTCAGTGGCCACGTGGTAGAGCCTGCCGCCGACCAGACCGAACGGCACCGCGAACATCGCGACGTCCAGGATCGCGCCGGGCTGGCCGCCCCGCGCGCGCCAGCGGCGCTCACCCCACCAGATCGCGACGACGATGCCGAGAATGATGCACAAGGCGTACGCCCGTAACGGGAAGGGCCCGATCTGCCACACCCCCTGCGGGGGGCTGGGTATGTAGGCCAGCACGTCGCTGTTGGCCACGACACTGTCTGCCAGGACTTGTAAGGTCACGGTCGCCACCGTAGCGGAGTGCGCTTCAGCCGCAAGCTTCGCGGCCGGGCGTCGCCGGGTCTAGCTCGCGAACGCGATGGGCGAACGGACACCGGCCGCGAGTTCGGCGGTGAGCCGCCGCACCGCGTCGAGCCCGTCGGCGGCCGCGGTGACCAGCGCCGAACCGACGATCACACCGTCGGCGTAGCCCGCGATTTCGGCGGCCTGGTCGCCCGAGCGCACGCCGAGCCCGACGCCGATCGGGATGTCGGAGTGGGCCCGGATGCGCGCGCACAGCGCGGGTGCGGCCGAGGAGACCACGTCGCGGGCGCCGGTGACGCCCATGGTGGAGGCCGCGTACACGAAGCCGCGGCTGGCCTCGAGCGTCTTCACCAGGCGCTCCTCGGTGGAGGACGGCGCGACCAGGAAGATGCGGTCCAGGTTGTGCGTGGACGAGGCGACGAACCAGTCGTCGGCCTCCTCCGGGATCAGGTTGGGGGTGATCATGCCCGACCCGCCCGCGGCCGCCAGATCGCGCGCGAAACGATCGACGCCGTACTTCAGCACCGGATTCCAGTAGCTCATCACCACGGCCTTGCCGCCGGCGCCGGTGATGGCCTCGACGACGGCCAACACGTCACGCACCCGCACGCCGCCGCGCAGCGCCTGCTCGGCGGCGGCCTGGATGGTCGGGCCGTCCATCACCGGATCGGAGTAGGCGACGCCGACTTCGATGATGTCGCAGCCGGATTCGACCATCGCGCGCACGACGTCGATCGAGCCGGCGAGGTCGGGGAATCCTGCGGGCAGATAGCCGATCAGCGCGGCGCGGCCCTCGGCGCGGCAGGCGGCGAAAGTGTTCGCAAGACGAGACTGCTGACTCACGACCGCGCTTCCTCCGTCTCGGCGTCGAACAGCCCGAACCACCGCGCTGCCGTGTCCATGTCCTTGTCACCGCGGCCGGAGAGGTTCACCAGGATGATCGCGCCGGGACCGAGCTCCTTGCCCAGTTGCAGCGCGCCCGCCACCGCATGCGCCGACTCGATCGCCGGGATGATGCCCTCGCTGCGGCTGAGCAGCAACAGCGCGTCCATCGCCTCGGTGTCGGTGATCGGCCGGTACTCGGCGCGGCCGATGTCCTTCAGATAGGCGTGCTCGGGGCCGACGCCGGGATAGTCCAGGCCGGCCGAGATCGAGTGCGACTCGATGGTCTGCCCGTCCTCGTCCTGCAACAGGTAGGAGTACGCGCCCTGGAAGGCGCCCGGCGTACCGCCGGTGAAAGTGGCCGCGTGCCGCCCGGATTCGACGCCGTCACCGGCCGCCTCGTAGCCGATCAGCCGGACGTCGGCGTCGTCGAGGAAGGCGTGGAAGATGCCGATGGCGTTGGAGCCGCCGCCGACGCAGGCGACGACCGCGTCGGGCAGCCTGCCGGTCGAGGCCTGCACCTGGGCGCGGGCCTCCATGCCGACAATGCGCTGGAAATCGCGCACCAGCATCGGGAACGGGTGCGGGCCCGCGGCGGTGCCGAAGCAGTAGTAGGTGTCCTCGGCGTTGGTCACCCAGTCGCGCAACGCCTCGTTGATGGCGTCCTTGAGGGTCTGCGAACCGGAGGTCACCGAGATCACCTCGGCACCCAGCAGGCGCATGCGCGCGACGTTAAGCGCTTGGCGCGCGGTGTCGACGGCGCCCATGTAGATGATGCAGTCCAGGCCGAGCAGCGCGCAGGCGGTGGCCGTGGCCACGCCGTGCTGGCCCGCGCCGGTCTCGGCGATCACCCTGGTCTTGCCCATCCGCTTGGCCAGCAGGGCCTGACCGAGCACATTGTTGATCTTGTGCGAGCCGGTGTGGTTCAGGTCTTCGCGCTTGAGCAGAATGCGCGCACCGCCCGCGTGCTCGGCCAGCCGGGTGCACTCGAACACCGGCGACGGGCGGCCGGTGTAGTCGCGTTGCAGCCGGTCGAGCTCGCCGAGGAACGACTCGTCGAGCCGGGACTTCTCGTATTCGGCGGTGACCTCCTCGATCACCGCCATCAGCGCCTCGGGGACGTGCCTGCCGCCGTAGACGCCGAAGTGCCCGCCCGCGTCCGGCTCGTGGCCGCTGCGCTGGGCGACGCCGTCGCTGGCCTGAGGTAATGCCGCCACGGCCGTCACCGGCCCCGCCGCGCCGGCTTCGGGCAGGACGGGTGCGTGCCCGCGGTCACCAGCTCCGACACCGCGGCGCGCGGGTCCCGGCTGGTCACCAGGCCCTCGCCGACCAGAACGGCGTCCGCGCCCGCGCCCGCGTAGGCCAGCAGGTCGGCGGTGCCGCGGATGCCGGATTCGGCGATCCGGATGACCTCGGTGGGCAATCCGGGCGCGATCCGGGCGAACACGTCGCGATCGACCTCGAGCGTCTTGAGGTTGCGGGCGTTCACGCCGATCACGGAGGCGCCCGCCTCCAGCGCGCGGTCGGCCTCCTCCTCGGTGTGCACCTCGACCAGCGCGGTCATCCCCAAAGACTCGGTGCGGTCGATCAGCGAGGACAGCACGTCCTGCTGCAGCGCCGCGACGATGAGCAGGATGACGTCCGCGCCATGCGCGCGGGCCTCGTGGATCTGGTACGGGCCGACGACGAAGTCCTTGCGCAGGATCGGGATGTTCACCGTGGCGCGGACCGCGTCCAAGTCGTCCAGCGACCCGTTGAAGCGGCGGCCCTCGGTGAGCACGCTGATGACCCGGGCGCCGCCGTCCTCGTAGGCCTTGGCGAGGCTGGCCGGGTCGGGAATGTCCGCGAGTTCGCCCTTGGACGGGCTGGCCCGCTTGACCTCGGCGATCACGCCGATGCCGTCCTCGAGCAGCGCGGCACGGGCGTTCAGCGGCGCGGGTGCGGCGGCTGCGGCGGCCTTCACCGCCTGGAAGTCGAGAAGGGCTTCCCGAGCGGCCACATCCGCGCGGACCCCGTCGAGAATCGAGTCGAGTACCGTCATCTGGCTCGAATCCTTTCTGGGGAGACGGACTTGCTACCTGAGAATCCCCCCAGGCGCTGTCTCACCGATGCTGACAAAGAATAAATGGACCTACCGGGCGCGTTTGCGCCGGGGCTCGAGTTGGACCACGCGGAAGGGCTCCGCGCAAGGTGGCACCCGCCACACCCGGCGCGCGGAGGCTGTTCAGCGCGCACGTCGGCCCGCCTCGCCGGTGTCGGGTTCGTCCGGAGGTTCCTCGGTCGGGTCGGTGCCGGCGTCGAGTGCGTCCCACAGCACACGCTCGGACACCTGCGGCTCGGATCCCTGCTTCGGATACTGCGCGCGCCGCTGCGTGACCTCCGCCGTCGCGGCGGCGCGCCGGAATACCGGATTGTCGTATTTGCCGGACAGCCGCGCGGCTTCCGCGGGCATCCGGGCCAGCAGGACGCCCGCGCCGAACGCGGCGATCGCGCCGACTAGCGCGAGCACGGCCGGGAAGGCCGACGTGGTCGCCTCCTGCACCTGTGCGCGGGCCGGGAGTTCGGCGAGCTTCGCGGCCCGCTCGGCGACCGCGCCGGAGTTGGTCAGCAGCGCGAACGCCGGCACCGCTGCGACCGCGGCGACCAGCGCGATGAGCACGCCGACCACCCGGCGCAACCAGCCCCTGGTGGCCAGCACGGCCGCGATCGAGGCGAGCAGCACCAGCGCCAGCGGCGTCAGGGCGCCGAACCACACCCCGCCGCCAAGACGATCCGTTCGCGGCTGGGTGAGCCCGTCGGAGGACGTGACGGTCACCCACGTCATCCGGGACGAAGCCCAGAGCGCGCAGGCGGCGATGGCCAGCAACACGACGGGGCCGACCGGATACCTGCGGCGGGAATCGGCGTCGCCGTGCGGCGACTGCGCGGGAGCGGCGGAATCATCCGGCGCGGGAGCGGATTGCGGCCCCGCCGTGGCGCTCGCGTCCGGGGCCGGTTCCCGGGCCCGGCCCGGTTGCTTCTCGGAGTCGTCGGCCGCTGTCATCGCGGTTCGCCGCTCCCCGCATCGGGTTCCGCACCGTAGGCCCGCACGGTTCCGGCGGCCGCGATGGCCTTCAGCACCGCCATCGCCTTGTTGCGCGATTCCACGTCCTCGTACTCCGGGTCCGAGTCCGCGACCACGCCTGCGCCCGCCTGCACGTAGGCCGTGCCGTCCTTGAGCAGCGCGGTGCGGATGGCGATCGCGGTGTCGGCGTCACCTGCGAAGTCCAGGTAGCCGACCACGCCGCCGTAGATGCCGCGGCGGGTCGGCTCCAGTTCTTCGATCAGCTCCATGGCCCGCACCTTCGGCGCGCCGGACAGGGTGCCCGCCGGGAAGCAGGCCCGCACCGCGTCCAGCGCGATGCGCCCTGGCGCCAGCCGCCCCGACACCGTCGACACCAGGTGCATCACGTGGCTGTAGCGCTCGATGTGCCGGTACTCGGTGACCCGCACGGTGCCCGGCTCGCACACCCGGCCCAGGTCGTTACGGCCGAGATCGACGAGCATCAGGTGCTCGGCGTTCTCCTTCTCGTCGGCGAGCAGGCCCTTCTCCAGCAGCAGGTCCTCCTCCTCGGTGACGCCGCGCCAGCGGGTGCCCGCGATCGGATGGGTGGTCGCCACACCGTCTTTCACGGTCACCAGCGATTCCGGGCTGGAGCCGACGATGGAGAACGCGGTGCCGCCCTCGCCGTCCGGGATGTGCAGCAGGTACATGTACGGGCTCGGGTTGGAGGCACGCAGCATGCGGTACAGGTCCAGCGGTGAACCGTCGTAGTCCATTTCGAAACGCTGCGACAGGACGACCTGGAACGCCTCGCCCGCCTCGATCTCCTTGACCAGGCGGCGCACTCCCGCGCCGAACTCCTCGGTGGTGCGCCTGCGCCGGTACTGCGGCTCGGGCTGGTCGAACACCGACACGGTGGAATCGGCGGGCGCGCCGAGCGCCGCGGTCATCCGGTCCAGCCTGGCCACCGCGTCGTCGTAGGCTTCGTCCACCCGCTCGGCGGTGCCGTTCCAGTTGACCGCGTTGGCGATCAGCGTGATCGCGCCCTCGTGGTGGTCGAACGCGGCCAGGTCGGTGGCCAGCAGCAGCACCATCTCCGGCAGGCCCAGGTCGTCCAGCGCCAGGTTCGGCAGCCGCTCGATCCTGCGCACCGCGTCGTAGCCGAGGTAACCGACCATGCCGCCGGTCAGCGGAGGCAGTCCGGGCAGGCGCTCGGTGCGCAGCAGCTCCAGGGTCTCGCGCAGCGCGACCAGCGGATCGCCGCCGGAGGGGGCGTCGGCCGGGATGTGACCGAGCCAGGCCGCCTCACCGTCGACGACGGTGAGCGCCGACGGGCTGCCCGCGCCGATGAACGACCAGCGCGACCACGAGCGTCCGTTCTCCGCGGACTCGAACAGGAACGTGCCGGCCCGGTCACCCGCCAGCTTGCGGTAGGCCGACAGCGGAGTCTCGGAGTCCGCCAGCACTTTTCGGGTCACCGGGACCACCCTGTGCTCCGCGGCCAGCAGATGGAACTGTTCGCGGGTCGTGGTGGTGGGCGTGGACGTGCCTGGCATGGACACATCATCCCAGGCCGGGCCGACAAGCCGGTGGGCGGTGCCGCCGACACGGCCACAGAGGCGACAAACCGGACAAACCAGATCGGCCCTCGGTACCGGAGGTGTGGCGGCTCTCACTCCACTCGCGCAGCAAGCGACCGGTAAGTTCTCGATCATGCAGCCAGGACAGCTCGCCCCGCACTTCGAGCTTCCCGATCAGTCCGGCACACCCCGCTCGCTCGACGCGTTGCTGGCGGATGGCCCACTGGTCCTCTTCTTCTATCCCGCGGCCAATACCCCGGTGTGCACGGCTGAGGCCTGCCATTTCCGCGACCTCGCCGCCGAATTCGCCGCCCTCGGCGCCACCTGCGCCGGCATCAGCGCCGACGGAGTGGACACCCAGGCCGGATTCGCCGAGAAACAGCGCCTCGGCTATCCGCTGCTGTCCGACGCCGACGGCGCGGTGGCCGCACAGTTCGGCGTGAAGCGCGGCCTGCTGGGCAAACTGGCGCCGGTGAAGCGGCAGACCTTCGTCATCGACACCGACCGCACCATCCGCAAGGTCATCACCGGCGAGCTGCGCGCGAACGTGCACGCCGACGAGGCGCTGGCGTACCTGCGTGCCAGGTAGATAGCGCGACGCGCCGGGTACGCGCAGCCGGACCGAGCCCCTCGGCAGCCCGCGCGCCGGGCCGAGCGACGGCGAGGCAGCCGCATAGGCTTTCTGCATGACTTCGACCGAGGTCCATCCCGGCGGACGCAAACCCACGGCCGCCGTCTGGCGCACACGGATCATCGTCGGCGCCGCGATCCTCGCCCTTCTGGCCTCGAGCTATTTCCTCCTGGCCGCGTTCATCCCGCGCTGGTGGGCCCAGCGGGTCGGGTCGATGGTGGGTGGCAGCTTCGCCAAGGGCATCGGCTGGGGCCTGTTCTACGGCGGATTGTGCACCGTCGTACCACTTTTCCTGCTGCTGTTCGCCGTCTTGGTCTGGCGCAGGAAGGCAGGCCGATTCCTGGCGGGGGCGGCCGCGGTCGTCGCAATCCTCTTCGCGATCCCCAACCTGATGACCCTCACCATCGTGCTGGCGAACAGCAGCGCCGCCCATGCGGGCGAGCGGACCCTGGATGTGGACGCGCCCGCGTTCCGTGGCGCCGCGCTCGCGGGCGCGATCGTCGCCACGGTGCTGTTCCTGCTCGCGGTGGGCCTGTTGCTATTGCGCAAGTGGCGGCGCACCCGCCAGCGCGCCGCGCCTGCGGCAGGCCCGGCGAAGGTGTGAGTGAACTCACGTCATGTGCGATCTTTATGACGGTCGAGCGAAGTCGTGGCAAACTCATGGGCGCGGGTGACTGTGCACATGCTCTTCCACGACCCCTAGGACCACGAACACGACCACGTCACTTGGCTTGAAAGAAGGCACACAGTGACGAAGTGGCTCGACCCTGTCGAACAGCGAGCTTGGCGCGCCATCGTGGCGCTGATGACACGTCTACCAGCGGCATTGGACACCCAGCTGCAGCGCGAGTCCGGCGTGACGCATTTCGAGTACTGGGTGCTGACCCTGCTGTCGGAAGAGCCGGGGCACCGGCTGCAGATGAGTGAGCTTGCCCACAAAGCAAACGCATCGCTATCACGTCTGTCGCATGTGGTGTCCAAGCTGGAGCGCATGGGTTGGGCGGAGCGTTCGGCGACCGCGGGGCGGCGCGGCGTGCACGCCGTGCTCACCGACGAGGGATACCTGAAGGTGGTCGAGGCCGCGCCTGGCTACGTGGACGCCGTGCGCCACCTGGTCTTCGACGGTTTGGACGACGGGCAGAAGGCCCAGCTCGCCGAACTGGGCGAGCTGCTGGCCGCGCGGCTCGCCGACCGGTTGGATCAGTCCGGCGGGCTGATCTCGACCGGCAAGGACGACGACCGCACGTCGAGCACGTAACCGCGCTCAGGATTGCGCGGCCAGCAGCACATCCGAGTCGAAGCAGGTGTGCGTGCCGGTGTGGCAGGCCGCGCCTTCCTGATCGACCACGAGCAGGATCGTGTCGCCGTCGCAATCCAGCCGCACTTCGTGCACGTACTGCGTGTGGCCTGAGATCTCCCCTTTGACCCAGTACTGCTGCCGCGAGCGCGAATAGTACGTCGCTTTGCGGGTTTCCAGCGTCCGTGCCAGCGCTTCGTCGTCCATCCACGCGACCATCAGCACGTCACCGGTGGCGCGTTCCTGCGCGACGGCCGACACCAGCCCGGCGTCGTTGCGCTTGAGACGGGCGGCGATGGCGGGATCCAGACTCATAGCACCGTTATAACAGTGCCGGTGATCGGCCGACGCGCCCGGCGTCGGGATTTCCGCCACCCGCTACCGGACGACGATCTTCTCCGCTCGCATCGCATCCTTGACCTGACCGATGGACAGCTCGCCGAAGTGGAACACGCTGGCCGCGAGCACCGCGTCGGCGCCGGCGTGCACGGCCGGGGCGAAGTGCTCGACCGCGCCTGCGCCGCCGCTGGCGATCACCGGCACGGTGACCGCGGCCCGCACGGCGCGGATCATCGGCAGGTCGAAACCGGCCTTGGTGCCGTCGGCGTCCATCGAGTTCAGCAGGATCTCACCGACACCGAGTTCGGCGCCGCGCACGGCCCATTCGACGGCGTCGATGCCGGTTCCGCGTTTGCCGCCGTGCGTGGTCACCTCCCAGCCGGACGGGGTGTCGGGCTGGCCGTCCGGGACGGTGCGCGCGTCCACGGAGAGCACGATGCATTGCGAACCGAACCGTTCGGACATTTCGCGCAACACCTCGGGCCGCGCGATCGCCGCGGTGTTCACCGAGACCTTGTCGGCGCCCGCACGCAGCAGTCGGTCCACGTCCGTCACGGTGCGCACCCCGCCGCCGACGGTGAGCGGGATGAAGATCTGCTCGGCGGTGCGGGTCACCACATCGATCATGGTGCCGCGGTCGCCGGTCGAGGCGGTCACGTCGAGGAAGGTCAGCTCGTCGGCGCCCTGCGCGTCGTACAGGGCGGCCAGCTCGACGGGATCGCCCGCGTCGCGCAGATTTTCGAACTTGACGCCCTTGACCACCCGTCCAGCGTCCACGTCCAGACACGGAATCACACGTACGGCCAACGTCATTGCCTCACCCCTTTCTCCGCGGTCGCCGGGTCGGCGACCGTGCAGATCATGTCGAGCAGTTCTTCGTGTACGCCCGGCGCGGCGGCCAGCACGGAGCCGGAGGTGATGGTCCACGGCGTGCCCGCCAGGTCGGTGACCACGCCGCCTGCCGCGCGCACCAGCGCGACGCCCGCCGCGTTGTCCCAGGGATGGTGCCCGAAGACGATCGCGCCGCCGAGCACACCGGAGGCGGTGAACGCCAGATCGATGCCGGTGGAGCCGTGCATGCGCACCCGCGAGGACAGCCTGCTCAGCGGACCGAGCAGATCGAAGCGGAACTGTCCGGGGATGCGGCCGTGCGAGTCGACGTTGAACGCACCGAATCCGATCATCGACTCGGCCAGCGCGCCCCGGGGCAGCGGGGGCAGCGGGCGGCCGTCCAGCAGCACCGGGCCACCGGCCATGGCCGCGTATCGACGGCCGAGCAGCGGCAGCCAGGTCAGCCCGAGCACCGGCTCACCGTCGCGCACCAGCGCCAGGAGCATGCCCGAGAGGGGATGTCCGGAGGAGTAGTTGAACGTGCCGTCGATGGGGTCGAGCACCCACGCGGTGCCCGAGGTGAGCTGCGGGCCGCCGAACTCCTCGCCGTGCACGTCGATGCCGGTGCGCCGCTGCAACTCGGCGGAGATGGTGCGCTCCAGCTCCAGGTCGAGCGCGGTGGCGAAGTCGTTGCGGCCCTTGACGACCGCGCTCGGCGCACCGACACCCTCGACGAACCGCGAGCACACCGCGTCGAGGACCTCGCTCGCCTCCGCGAGCAGTGCCGACAGCGCCCGGGTCATCTCACCGCGGCCAGCGCCTCGGGCAGGGTGAACCGGCCCGCGTAGAGCGCCTTGCCGACGATCGCGCCCTCGACGCCGTCCGGCACCAGCCCGGCGATCGCGACCAGGTCGTCGATGGTGGAGACGCCGCCGGAGGCGATGACCGGCGCGTCGGTGGCCGCGCACACCTCGCGCAGCAGATCCAGATTGGGGCCGGTGAGCGTGCCGTCCTTGGTCACGTCGGTCACCACGTAGCGCGAGCAGCCGTCGCGCTCCAGGCGTTCGAGCACCTCCCACAGATCGCCGCCGTCGCTGACCCAGCCGCGGCCGCGCAGCCGGTGCTCACCGTCGACGATGCGCACGTCGAGGCCAACGGCAATGCGCTCGCCGTGCCGGGCGATGGCCTTGGCGCACCAGGTCGGGTCCTCCAGGGCCGCGGTGCCGAGGTTCACCCGGGCGCAGCCGGTGGCCAGCGCCGCCGCCAGGCTGTCGTCGTCGCGGATGCCGCCGGAGAGTTCCACTTTGACGTCGAGCTCGCCGACGACGCCCGCGAGCAGCTCGCGGTTCGAACCGCGCCCGAAGGCAGCGTCCAGGTCGACCAGATGCACCCACTCCGCGCCCGCCTCCTGCCAGGCCAGCGCGGCCTCGCGCGGCGAACCGTAGCTGGTTTCGCTGCCGGCCTCTCCTTGCACGAGGCGAACGGCCTCTCCGTTGGCGACATCGACGGCGGGTAGCAGCACAAGACTCACGAGAGCAGCCTAGTGGTTACCCGGCCGCGTCCGAGTCACGGGCCTGGGCGAATGGGACCTCGATCACCGGCCGCGGCCGGCACTGCGGGTCTGCAGGGTGCGATCCCGCACCGGGGTGCGCGGGATCGTCGCTACAGCGAGTTCACCCAGTTGCGCAGCAGATGGGCGCCCGCGTCGCCGGACTTCTCCGGGTGGAACTGGGTCGCCGAGAGCGCGCCGTTCTCCACCGCCGCCAAGAATGGCACCCCGTGCTCGGCCCAGGTGAGCTTGGGCGCGGCGAAGTGGTCGCTGGGCGGCAGGTCCCATGCCTGGGCGGCGTAGGTGTGCACGAAGTAGAAGCGAGTGTCCGCGTCGAGGCCCGCGAACAAGACGCTATCGACGGGGGCTGAGACGGTGTTCCAGCCCATGTGCGGCAGCACCGGCGCGGAGAGGCGTTCGACGGTGCCGGGCCATTCGGCGCACCCGTCGGTTTCCACGCCGAACTCGACACCTCGCTCGAAGAGGATCTGCATGCCGACGCAGATACCCAGGACCGGGCGTCCACCGGCCAGCCGCTGACCGATCAGCCGCTCCCCCCGCACCTCCCGCAGGCCCGCCATGCACGCGGCGAAGGCGCCCACTCCGGGCACGACCAGACCGTCGGCGGCCAGCACCACCTGTGGGTCGGCCGTCACATCGACCTGGGCGCCCGCTCTGGTCAGTGCCCGCTCGGCGGAGTGCAGGTTGCCGGAACCGTAGTCGAGGAGGGCGACGGATTTCCTCACAGCGTTCCCTTCGTGGACGGGACCCCGCTCACCCGCGGGTCGAGTTCCACCGCGGCGCGCAAAGCCCGCGCGACCGCCTTGAATTCGGCCTCGGTGACATGGTGCTGGTCGCGGCCGTAGAGCACCCGCACGTGCAGCGCGATGCGCGCGTTCAGAGCGATCGATTCGAAGACGTGGCGGTTGAGCACGGTCGAATACGGCGCGCCGGGGCCGGACCCCGGAATCACCGTGTGCAGCAGGTGCTCCGGTTCGCCGGTGTGCACACAGTAGGGGCGGCCGGACACGTCGACCGCCGCGTGCGCCAGCGTCTCGTCCATCGGGATGTAGGCGTCGCCGAATCGGCGGATCCCCGCCTTGTCGCCCAGCGCCTGGCCGAGCGCCTGGCCGAACACGATGGCGGTGTCCTCCACGGTGTGGTGCGCCTCGATCTCGATGTCGCCTTCGGCGCGGACGGTCAGGTCGAAGCTCGCATGCGCGCCGAGGGCGGTCAGCATGTGGTCGTAGAACGGGACGCCGGTGGCGATCTCGGTCTTGCCGGTGCCGTCCAGATCGAGTTCGACGACGATGCTGGATTCCTTGGTGATCCGCTCCACCCGGGCGGTCCTACTCATGCTCACGTCCAATCGGGTTGTCGCCGGGGTTTCCCGGCGCTGGGTCATCGCGGTGCGAGGTCGGTGCCCGCCAGTGCCGCACTGACCTTCAGCAGTTCGTCGTTCTCGGCGGCGAGGCCGATGGTGGTGCGCAGATAGCCGGGGATGCCGACGTCGCGGATCAGCACACCATGGTCCAGATAGCGCTGCCACGTACGCGGGGCATCGGGGAAGCGGCCGAACAGCAGGAAATTGGCGTCACTGGGGATCACCTCGAAACCCATCTCCCGCAACGCCGCCGCGACCCGATCGCGCTGCGCGGCCAGCTCGGCGACGCTGCCCAGGGTCTCGTCGGCGTGCCGCAGGGCCGCGCACGCGGCGGCCTGGGTGACCACCGACAGGTGATAGGGCAGTCGCACCAGCAGCATCGCGTCGATCACCGCGGGCGCGGCGACCAGGTAGCCCAGGCGCCCGCCCGCGAACGCGAACGCCTTGCTCATCGTCCTGGTGACCACCAGCTTGGCCGGGAACCGGTCGATCAGCCCGATGGCGCTCGGCTGCGCGGAGAACTCGCCGTAGGCCTCGTCGACCACCACGATCCCGGGCGCGGCGGCCAGGATGCGCGCCAGGTCCTGCTGCGGAATGCTGTGCCCGGTGGGGTTGTTCGGGCTGGTCACGAAGACCACGTCGGGCGTGCGCTCGGCGATGGCGGCCAGCGCGTGCTCGACGTCGAGGGAGAAGTCGGCGTTGCGCTTCGCCTCGATCCACTCGGTATCGATGCCCTCGGAGATGATCGGGTGCATCGAGTACGACGGCACGAAACCCAGGGCGCTGCGGCCGGGGCCGCCGAACGCCTGCAACAGCTGCTGGAGGATCTCGTTGGAACCGTTGGCCGCCCAGACGTTGCCGGTGTGCACCGCGACGCCCGTCTGCGTGGTCAGATACCGAGCCAGGTCGGTGCGCAGCGCGACGGCGTCGCGGTCCGGGTAACGGTGCAGGTCCGCGGCGGCCGCGCGGATCGATTCGGCGACGTCATCGATCAGCGCCCGGCTCGGCGGATGCGGGTTCTCGTTCGTGTTCAACTGCACGGGGACCGTCAATTGCGGTGCGCCGTAAGGCTTTTTGCCGCGTAGGTTCGCGCGCAGCGGTAGGTCGTCCAGGGTCACGTCAGCGCCGGGCGCGCGCACCGCGCCCGTCACGACAGCGCCTCGAACCGCGCCTGCACCGCTTGGCCGTGCGCGGGCAGGTCCTCGGCGTTCGCCAGCGCCACCACGTGACCGGCGACGTCCTTCAGCGCCGCCTCGGTGTACTCAACGACGTGAATGCCGCGCAGGAAGGTCTGCACGCTCAAGCCCGAGGAGTGCCGCGCGCAGCCCGCCGTCGGCAGCACGTGGTTGGAACCCGCGCAGTAGTCGCCGAGGCTGACCGGCGCGTACGGGCCGACGAACACCGCGCCCGCGCTGCGCACCCTGGCCGCGACGGCGGGCGCCTCGGCGGTCTGGATCTCCAAGTGCTCGGCGGCGTAGGCGTTCACCACGCGCAGGCCCTGCTCGATGTCGTCGACCAGGACCGTGCCGGACTGCTTGCCGCGCAACGCCTCGCTCACCCGGTGGGCGTGCTTGACCACGGTCAGCTGCGTGGTGAGCGCCGCGTCCACCGCGTCGGCCAGCTGCTCGCTGTCGGTGACCAGCACGCTGGCGGCCAGCACGTCGTGCTCGGCCTGACTGATCAGGTCGGCGGCCACGTGCACCGGATCGGCGGTCGCGTCGGCGAGGATCGCGATCTCGGTGGGGCCCGCCTCGGCATCGATGCCGACCAGGCCGCGGCACAGCCGCTTGGCCGCGGTGACGTAGATGTTGCCGGGGCCGGTGATCAGGTCGACCGGCTCCAGCTGCGCGCCGTCGGTGTCGAGGCCGCCATAGGACAGCAGCGCGATGCCCTGCGCGCCGCCGACCGCCCACACCTCGTCGACCTCGAGCAGCCGAGCGGCGGCCAGGATGGTCGGGTGCGGCAGCCCACCGAACTGCGCCTGCGGCGGCGAGGCCACCACCAGCGAGCCGACACCCGCGGTCTGCGCGGGCACCACGTTCATCACGACGCTGGACGGGTAGACGGCATTACCGCCCGGCACATACAGGCCCACCCGCTCGACCGGCACCCAGCGCTCGGTGACGGTGCCGCCGGGAACCACCTCGGTGGTCTTGTCGGTGCGCCGCTGATCCGCGTGCACCTTGCGCGCCCTGGCGATGGACTCCTCCAGCGCCGCGCGCACCGCCGGGTCCAGCCGGTCCAGCGCGGCATCCAGCTCGGCGGCCGGTACCCGCACCGTCGCCGGGATCACGCCGTCGAACCGCTCGCTGAACTCCAAGGCCGCCGACACACCCTGATCGCGGATCGCCTCGACCACCGGACGCACCTGATGCAGCACCGAGTCCACGTCGACTCCCCCGCGGGGCAGCGCGGCGCGCAGCTCGGCAACGGAGGGAGTACGACCGCGCAGATCGACGCGGGCGAGCTCGATGCGGGTTGTCATGTGGTGTCGGTTCCTTGTCTCCAGCTGATTCCGCAACAGGAAAGTTGCAGCTCCAGCCTAATCGACGCGGATGGACGCCGATCCGGCCGCAGCCGACGCCGGGCCGGGCGCATCGCACAGGTCTGGAGCCGCTACCCAGCGGCATCGGTTTCTGGACGGTCGCGGCGGCTACGCGCGGCATTGAACAGCTATCGCCTGGTCGCCCCGGGTTACTGCTGCCGCACGTGATCAGCGATGTGTCAGCCGTTGGTCAACGCGTATCGCTGTCGATGAGCAGACGCCCACCGGAGCTGACCACGCGCAGTGTCAGGCCCTTGGTCTGGCCCTCGATAGTGAGGCTGGCCAGTCGCATGTCGACCGACCCGTCGTCGTTGTTCGTTCGCCTGGCCGCCTCGATGGTGGCGAAGGTGTCGATGGTCCGCGCCCCCCAGTACTGACGGAAGCCCGGTTCGTTGCCGTACACCTTCTGCGCGGCCGGCGTGAGCAGGCTCCAGGAGGCACTCGGATCGCTGTAGAACTGCTCGATCAGGCCTCCTGCCGCTCCGATGTCGACCCGCTCTCCCGAACTCGGCGTCCGGCCGAGTTCGGCGGCGGCGGTCGAGGTCGTACCGGGTTTCGTCGTCGCGGTCACCGACGGCGGGTTCGCCTGCGGAGTCGGCGAGTCACCGCCGGACTGGCTGAATGCGCTGATCAGCAGCGCCGAGACGGCGGCGACCGCGCCAACCA
>NZ_BDBA01000038.1 GCF_001612745.1 Nocardia amamiensis NBRC 102102
CCGTGCCCGTGCCTGCTGAGCGTCCGGTGGAGCGCGTGCCTGCTGGGCATCTGGCGGAGCGCGTGCCTGCTGGGCATCTGGCGGATCGCTTTCCTGCTGAGCGTCCGGTGGAGCGCGTGCCTGCTGGGCATCTGGCGGATCGCGTGCCTGCTGAGCGTCCGGCGGAGCGCGTGCCTGCTGAGCATCTGGCCGAGCGCGTGCCCGCCGACCACCTGGCAGGGCGTGTCTCCGCTGTTCCGTACGAGCGGATCTCCCATGATTCCGCCGAGACGGAAGATGAGCGCGTCGCCGGTGCGGAGACAGCCGAGACACACGCTGAATCGTCCGCGCGCGACGAGTGGGAGCCTATTGCCACGCGTGCCGCCGAGGACCGCGCGCCGAGCGCGGGCGACAACCATCGTGTGCCGCACCTGGGCACATTGACGGCCGCCGGATCGATCACGCGCGAAACCGGAGACACCCGCGTCGTGACCACACCCCATGTGACCGAAGAGCCCGAGCTCACCGCCCGGTAACAGCATTCAGACCAGTCGGGTCGCCCTGATGCCGCCATCCGCCGAGACTTCCGTGGGCAAATCGAAACGGGCGCCCGAGCGCGAGACCGGGGTCGGTCGGCGCACGGTCGAGCAGGCGCTAATTGTCGGCGGGTCCGCAGTTGCGCAAGAAGTATCCGCAGCGTGGTTCCTGGCTGGATCCATCGAGCCGGGATGACCTAACGTCCGGCCAGTTCGGCCACGGCCTGCTTCGCAGAGACGACTTCGGTGATCCGCAGCGCGGATTCACCCGCATACAGCGCTGCCCGGTCCACCCAGGACCCAGGCATGCCCTCCAGCGGGGCCGCGGGGGTGAACAAAGGAACCGCGGGCCGCTGCATTTTCACGACGGAGCCCGCGCTGCTTTCCGGCGCGAGACGCCCCAGCGGGCCACTACCTGCGTTTATCAGTGCAGGCAACCGGCGAGCCGTCCCGTCCGGCCGACACCACCGCTGGGTGGCGGCGTTCGGAACCACTCGATGCCGTGCGGGCCACCCCAACCCGAACAGAGTTGTCTCGATGGTCTTTGCGGCGGATAGCACCCGCTGCCGGTACTCGTCGTGCGCTTCGGACTCCGCCGTCAGGAGGAAACGTGTCCCAGCGACAACCCCCGATGCGCCGGCCGCCAATGCGGCGACGGTATCCACCGATGAAGCCACCCCACCCGCCATCAACACCGGGCGACCTTGGGCCAACTCGATCGCGCGGGGCAAAAATTGCAGTGCCGCAGAAGTTCCCAGCAGATGACCGCCTGCCTCACAGCCCTGCGCGATCAGCCCATCCGCTCCCCAGGCCACCGCGTCACGGGCCTGGCCCTCGGTTCCCACCATCACGAAAACGAACACACCGGCATCGCGAAGTTCACGCACCAGCCGAGCGCCTCCGCCGAAAGCGAGCACCGCGGCATCGATACCCTCGCCCAGGCAAACTTCGACATGCCCCCGCCGTGCGAACGGCATCAGCAGATTGACCACCACGGCCCGGTCCGCGGCCTCGGCCCGCACCCGCCGAATTGCTGCACGCAGCTCCTCCTGCGGACGCAATCCGATCGTCCCGAGCCCACCAGCACTCGCGACAGCGGCAGCCAGACGGCCGCCCGCGATGCCGCCGCCCATTCCCGCCTGTGCGACCGGAACATCCATCCGAAGCCTGTCCAGAAGGTCCACGAGCCCGACCCTGATACGATCCACTCACCCAACGGCAGGCGACGCATTCCACAACGAAATCACCGCAGATCACGACTGCGTGTTCGCTGCGGTTGTGCCTTCACAACACCTGTTCGACGTGGTAGGCGACGCCGCCGTCTACTACATAGCCCGATCCGATGCAGACGATGTCGTTGAGCCAGAAGTACCGGCTCGAGCCGGTTTCGAACAGCGGAGTGGTCCGGAAGTAGTAGCGCGACGGGTCGACCTGGGATTTCTTGACCGGGTCCGCGAGCTCGGCCCGGACCTCGGGTGGTGTGACCCACCGGCCGCCGTAGCTCATGTGCACCAGCTCGTCGTCGTGGGTGCGCAGGGTCAGCCGCACGTCCAGCGCCATGGTGCCGTCCGGCCGGAACAAGGCCCAGTCGCCGCCGCCGGCCACCACGTCACCGCGAAGCCTCGGCCCTTCGAACGACCCGCCGGCCGCGCCGAACAGGATTCTGCGACCGAGTGGACCATCGCCGAAATTCAATCGCGGGTTCAGATTCACGACGACATCGAACAAAGGGGTTGTCGCAATCGTGCCGACGCTTCTCACGCGCGTGTCCACGGTCATGGTCGTCTCCTATCTCGAGTTGCTGGCTGAGGTTTCGCCGAACAGGTTGCGCCGCACCGCATCTGTCGAGATGCCGGACTGTGCGCACAGGACGGACAGGTCGAAGCAGAACCGCTCGCCTGCGATGAGATCGTCGGCGAAGGTGAACTGGATGAACACCGGCACCTGCGCACGTCTGCCGTTGGGTTCGCCGCCGAATCGGTTGCCGGTCATGGTCATCCATGCGGTACCCCAGCAGACCAATGTCTCGCCGTCGTCCGCGTGACCGTCCAGCTCGACGTGGTAGTCCGGGAACGAGGCGAAAAACCTCGCCAGTACCTTTTCGTTCTCCGCCCGGCCCCGGGCTGTCGTCCCGAATGCCGGTGTTTCCAGCACCATGTCGGGATGCAGGAGAGCCATGGCCGCAGGCAGGTCTTGCCTGCTCTTCGCAATGGCCAAAGCTTGCGCCAGTTCGAACATGCGCCGACTTTCCATGGTGAGCATTCCTCCGATCGACCGCAGCACCGTACCGGGCTGACTAAAGAATACGGTCGACCGTATATGTTATCAACCGGATGCGATGGCGTTCGTGGGTGCCGACGCGGAGGGTGTCGTAGATGTCCGGACTCGGCGAAGCAGACGACCGGGAGGCCGTGACGGCCAACTCCCGTACTGCTGGTGGATAGCTGCGTTCTCATGGTGATCGGACTGTGATGCGCTGGCGGGTGTCCGGCAGCAGGCTTGCATCCGCGGGTGCCCTCCCGCGCGTTGTGTGGTCGGGCGCTTCGTCAGTGCTTGTAAGCAGGAATTATGGCCATGGCGATGAGAGTCGAAGCGTCGGCTTACTGGCTGCCACGCACGTGGTTCCGGATGGAAATCGAGTAGCTCGGTACTCGTGCTGGCCGATTGCTGGATGGCGCACTATACGGGCGGTGCTCAGGTTGAAAGGAGCAACGATGACCACCTATCCCGACGCGGTTACATCGACCGTGGAGATCGCGTTCGACGAGCGGCTCCCGGAGGACAGCAGGCGGGGAATCCGGAATTCGATCAATGCGCTCGCCGTACGTCACAGCGAGGAGAACGCGCGCAGGCGCGAACTCGCCGCCGAGGACCGCGCTCTGGCCGACGCCTTGCAACAGCCGCTTCTCGACCAATTACGCAACAATCCCCGTAGCGCCGACGCCCTGCGCTCGGCCGCGGAGCGCCAACGTGCCAGAAGAATCGGCGTCACCGAGTTGCCGGTGAGAAGCACCATTCCGGCGCGGCAGGTATCGCCGATCGGGCTCGATAACTCCTTCGCCGAGACCCGCGATTTCGAAGGCTGGCCGACGCGGATCTTCCAGATTCCCTACGAGTTCTCCTGGTTCTGGCACGACCTGGCCGGCGGCCCTCCGCGATCCCGGATCCTCACATCGGAGACCGGCCGCGCCGCCCTCGACGCGCATGCGGGCAACACGCTTGGTTCCGACGGCAGCGTATTCGTCAATGCGCACGCCGGCTATGGCGTGGCGCTTCGTTCCGATCGTCGCGTCCACTGCATGGCTCGGTCGCTTCGATCCTCCCAAGATTTCGCCGCCGCTTCCGCAGGGTTGAATGCCGACGCCACCGTCGAAGCCGGATGTGAGATGACGGTTATGAGTAGCGGGGTTCTGCAAACCTTCGCGGTCGACAAGCGTTTCCGCGGCCGGGTCAGCGGCACCTTGTTCGATCCGACGGAGGACTACCACTACGACAGCGGTGGTTTCGGGATCGGTGCGGTAATCGAAGTGCGGTGGACCATGGAGGCCAACACCCAATACGAGCTCAATGTCGGTGCCTGGACTTTCGCCGAGGCGCATCAGGGCGTCGGGGGAGCCGGAGCGAACTCGCAGATCGACGCGACTATCACCTTCATGAGCCTGTGGCAACAACCTGCGTAGCGGGACAACCGGATGAGGCCGCTACCGTTCGAGACTCTTCCGGTCGACCCGAGGAGGGAACGCACGTAGCGTCGAATTCGTGAAAGTTCCCGCACACCTGCCCACGACCGCGGGCGAGCTGCGCTCGGCCGGATATCTGCCGCGTGGGGTGAAAACCGAGATCCGCGAGAACCTGCTGACGCTCTTGGGTTCCGGCGGCGAGCCGTGGCCGGGCATCGTCGGCTTCGACCGGACCGTCGTGCCGCAGTTGGAACGCGCGTTGCTCGCCGGGCACGATGTCGTGCTGTTGGGGGAGCGCGGTCAGGGCAAGACCCGGCTGCTGCGCACGCTGGTCGGCCTGCTCGACGAGTGGACGCCGGTGATCGCGGGCGCCGAATTGGGTGAGCACCCCCTCGAGCCGATCAGCCCGCAAGGGCGTCGGCTGGCGGCCGAGCTGGGCGACGACCTACCCGTCGCGTGGCGGCACCGCTCGGAGCGGTATGCGGAGAAGCTCGCGACACCCGACACCTCCGTCGGTGACCTGATCGGTGACGTCGACCCGGTCAAAGTGGCCGAGGGGCGCAGTCTCGGCGATCCGGAGACCATCCATTTCGGGCTCGTGCCGCGCGCCCATCGCGGCATCGTCGCGATCAACGAGCTGCCCGACCTCGCCGAACGCATCCAGGTCGCGCTGCTGAACGTGATGGAGGAACGCGACATCCAGGTCCGCGGCTACACCTTGCGGCTGCCGCTGGACGTGCTGCTCGTCGCGACCGCGAACCCGGAGGACTACACCAACCGCGGCCGGATCATCACGCCGCTGAAGGACCGGTTCGGCGCGGAGATCCGCACCCACTATCCGCTCAGCGTCGAGGCCGAGGTGGCGCTCGTGCGCCAAGAAGCCGAACTGGTGGCCGAAGTGGGGGATCCGCTGGTCGAGGTGCTGGCCAGGTTCGTGCGGCAACTGCGCGAGTCGTCCGCGATCGATCAGCGGTCCGGCGTGTCCGCGCGATTCGCGGTCGCCGCGGCCGAAACGGTGGCCGCCGCGGCGCTGCGCAGATCCGCGGTGACCGGTGAACGTCCCGCCGTCGCCCGTCCGGTCGACCTGGAATCCGTGCCCGCGGTGTTGCGCGGCAAGCTGGAGTTCGAGTCCGGCGAAGAGGGGCGGGAGCAGGAGCATCTGACGCATCTGCTCCGGCGCTCGTTCGCCGAGACCGCGCGGGCGCTGCTCGGCGGCCTGAACCTGCGTCCGCTGGCCGAGGCTGTCGGCGACGGTCACCTGGTCACCACCGGTGAGCGCGTGCCGGGCGAGGAAGTCTTGTCGGCCCTGCCCGAGCTACCCGTCCTGCACGAGGTCGCAGGCCGGCTCGGCGTCGACGCCACCGATCCGCCGCCGCGGATCGCCTCTGCTGTCGAGTTCGCTCTGGAAGCCCTGTATCTGGCCCGCCAGATCGCGAAGGACTCCGACGATGGCATGGCGGTGTACGGGCGATGACCGCTCCCAGCGAGGCATCGTGACCTCCCCCGATCGCTACTCCTACGGGCCCTATCACGACGGGCCCGATCCCCTGGCTCCTCCGCTGGACCTGCGGGAGGCGCTGGACCGGATCGGGCGCGAGGTGATGGAGGGCAGTTCGCCGCGCAGCGCATTGCAGGAGCTGTTGCGGCGCGGCACCAGCACGACGCCCGGCCTGGAGGAGCTGACCCGCCGAGTGTGGCAGCGCCGCTCGGAGATCTCCCGGCGCCACCGGCTGGACGGCACATTGCAGCAGGTCCGCGAACTGCTGAACGAGGCTCTGGACGCCGAGCGCGGCGCCCTGTTCCCCGATCCGTCCGATGACGCCAGGTTCGCCGAAGCGCAGCTGGACGCATTGCCGTCGAGCACGGCCGCCGCCGTCGGCGAACTAGCCGACTACCGCTGGCGGTCGGAAACCGGCCGGGAGAACTACCAGAAGATTCGCGACCTGCTCGGCCAGGAACTGCTGGAATCCCGTTTCCAGGGGATGAAGCAGGCCCTGCGGAACACGATGCCCGAGGACGTCGAGCGGGTGCGGCGAATGATGTCCGACCTGAACGACCTGCTCGCGGCCCATGCGCGGGGCGAGAACACCGAGCGGCAGTTCGCCGATTTCATGGCCGAGCACGGCGAATTCTTCCCCGAGAACCCGCGCGACACCGAGGAACTGATCGACGCGCTCGCCGCCCGCGCCGCGGCCGCGCAACGCATGATGAACTCGATGTCCGAGCAGCAGCGGGCGGAGCTGACCCAGCTGATCGGCCAGGCGTTCGGCGACCCGAGGATCGCCCAGCAAGTCGCCGCGCTGGACGCCAACCTGCGGGCGCTGCGTCCCGGCGAGGACTGGGTCTCCGGGCGGCGATTCCGCGGCGAGGACCCGTTGGGTCTCGGCGCGGGCGCGCAGGCCCTGCAGGATCTCGCCGAACTGGACGCGCTCGCCGAGCAGCTCGCCCAGTCCTACCCCGGTGCCAGGCTGGAGGATATCGATCTGGACGCCCTGGACCGTCATCTCGGCGAAGAGGCGAGGGTGGACGCAAACCGGCTGGCGGAGCTGGAGCGGGAACTACGAAGGCAAGGTCTGTTCGAACGTGCGCAGGACGGCTCGCTGCGGTTGACGCCCAAGGCTTTACGGCGACTCGGCGAGGTGGCGCTGCGTGCTGTCATCGGGCGGTTGCGTTCTCGGCGCGGCGAGCGGGACACGGCCTCGGCCGGTGCGGCGGGCGAGCCGACCGGTGCGGCGCGAGCGTGGCGGTTCGGCGACTCTGAACCGTGGGACGTGCCCAGGACCGTGCGCAATGCCGTGCTGCGCTCGGCCTCGACGGGCAGTCGCCGTGTCACGCTGGACGTTTCCGACGTCGAGGTGATGGAAACCGAGCAGCGGTCCAGGGCGGCCGTGGCGCTGTGCGTCGACACGTCCTGGTCGATGGTGCAGGACGGCAGATGGGTGCCGATGAAGCGCACCGCCCTCGCCCTGCATCACTTGATCGGTACCCGTTTTCGTTCCGACGCGCTGAGCGTGATCACATTCGGCCGGTACGCCACGACGGTCGGCATCGGCGAACTGACCGCGCTGGAAGGCGTGTGGGAGCAAGGCACCAATCTGCACCACGCACTGCTGCTCGCCGCGGCGCACCTGCGCAGGCATCCGGACGCCGTGCCCGTCGTGCTCGTCGTCACCGATGGCGAGCCGACGGCCCATCTGGAGCCGGACGGCGAGGCGTACTTCAACTGGCCGCCCGACTCGCGCACCCTGGCCGTGACGATGGCTCAGGTCGACGCCTTGGCCGGACTGGGCGCGTCGGTCACGGTGTTCATGCTCGGCGACAACCCGAGATTGGCCGCCTTCGTCGACCTGATGGCCCGCCGCAGCGGCGGCCGCGTCGTCGCGCCCGACCTCGACGGTCTGGGCGCCGCCGTGGTCAGCGACTACTTGCGCGGCAGACGCGGCTGAGGTTTCGCACGGGGCTCGTCGCACAGGATTCCGGTCAGATGCCGGACGGCGTGGCCCGTTCCCTCTACACTCGTGGCGTGTCTGTACGTCGGCTCGTCGCTGTGTCCCTGTTCGTCTTGTTGACCCCGCTGGGTGCTGCCTGCACGGCGGAAGGGCAAGGCACGAAGACCGACTGCGCGGTGAGCGGTTGCACGGTCACGTTCGCTCGTGGTGTGGACGCCAAAGCGAGCATCCTGGGCATCGAGGCGAAACTCATTGCGGTGAACGGCAATCTGGTCACCCTGTCGGTGGCCGGTCAGGAGATCACCGTTCCGGTCGGGGAAACCCAGTCCACGGATGGGCGCACCGTTACGGTGCAGGAAGTCACCAACGACAAGGTCGTTGTCAAACTTTCCACCGGCATCACCGGCGGTTGACAGGTTCCGCTTCTTCGCGGACCTCGATTCGGCCTCGATCGGCGCCGGCCGGCCCGTTCGGATGCAGCGGGTCTGCCGTGGTGGCACCGCGTCTGGATCCTGGCCGGTGTACGGAATTCGCTGCGTCCAGCCGGGAACCAGTGGCCGCTCCCGCAGTTGCTGCGCGATGACTACAAGACGTGACGACGCGAAGCCACCGCGGCACTGTTGATCTCGCGTGCGGTCTCGCCTATGAGGGCCGCCAGGTCACGCGTCGGCCGAGCCGGAGCAGTCGAGCGGCCGTTCCGCGGATTCCGAGTGCTCGCGTCCCGCACGGGATAATGAAAACCGAAAGGTATTGAATACCAAGAGGTATTGAATACCGGAAGGTATTTCTCCCCCCTGCCAGCGGAAACGATTTTTACCGGAAATTTCTCCCGTATTTACTGTGCAGCACCCTGCTGTCGTGTGTAGCGTCTGGAACCCGTAAACACCCGCACATGACAAGTGGTGGCGCGTGATCGGTATTGATGGCTGTCTGAAACGCATCATGGACATTCCCGGTGCGCGCAGTGTGACGTTGGTGGACGGCGCGAGCGGCCTGGCGATCGCCGCGGCCGGGGTGCACGAGCTGGTCGACCAGCACGAGGACGCCGCGGCCACCACCGATGTGGTACGCGCGGTGCTCGGCTGCCCGGCGCTGTCCACCGGACACGACGGCGACGACGTCACCGAAATCATCGTCTGCGGGACGAGTGGTTATCACTTGCTGAATCTGGTGAACGGCGACTTCGACGGACGGCTTTTCGTGCACGTGTTGTTCGACGAGGACACCGGGAATCTCGGGATGGCGCGATTCCAGCTCCGGGGAATTCTCGCCGAATTGGCTGAGGACGGTCATGGGTGTTGAGCTCGCGGTCGAATTGCGGCGACTGGAAAGCGAAGGAAGCACCGGCGTGTTGCGCGCCGGCGACGGCGCGTTTCATCTCGCTGAAGGCGCGATCGTGTCCGCCGACTGCGGCCGTACGACCGGGCTGGACCGGTTGGTGATCGAGGCGGGCGTGGCGACCGCCGAGGACTGGCAACGCGCCGGAGCCGGAGACCCCGGCCGCGTGCTCGGGCGGCCACGGCTGGAAACTCTGGCATTGCTGTCGGTGTTCGATGCCGCCTACTTTCTACTGGCCTCGCCCGCCGTCCCGGAGTTCCGGCCCGCGCCGCCGCACTGGCTGGCCCCCGTCTGTCACATCACGCCGCACGCGCTCGTGCAGGAGTGCGCGCGGCGTGGCGATCCGGAGTGGGGGCCATGGCCCGCGGAACTGGTCGACCGTGCGCCCGTCGTCCCCGTGCGCCGTGTGCGGCGAAGACGCGTGGTGTTGACCGGCGGCCAAGCCGAGGTACTAGCCGCCGCCGATGCCCAGCGCAGTATCGCGGGGATCGGCCGCGAACTCGGTCGCACCACCTATGGCTGTCTGATGGCGGTTCGGGATCTGACCGCGGCGGGGCTGATCGAGCGGCCTATCGCGACGCCCCCTCCCGCCGAACCGCTCATGCCTGCTGAGCCGGAAGCGGTAATTCCTGTCGCGGCCCGGGCACCCGGTCGGCTTCCTCGCCGCCGGGTCCGGCGGCCGGACGCATCGGTTCCCGTCCCGGACCGCTTGGAGCCGCCGGACCGCGAACTACTCGTCCGCCTGCGGGCGGCTTTGGAGGAGCTCGCGTGACCGCGCGGAAGAAAAGGCTCGGCGAACTGATGGGAAGGTTGAGCAAGGTGGGGATGTCCGGACCCGAACCGAACGCGGCGGTGCTGACCGAACTGAAGGCACTGCGCGATCGCGTCCCTCGGCTCACCGGCGCGCTGGTGGCGTCCAACGACGGGCTGCTCGTCGCACACGATCTACCCACGCACATCGAACCCAACGGGATGGCTGCGATGGCCGCCTCACAGCTGGCGCTGTCGCACCGGCTGGCGAGCACCGCGCACGGCGGCGGCTTCAGCGAGGTCGTGGTGCACGGCACCGGCGGGCACGTGGTCATCTACGCGGCGGGCTGGACCTCGCTGACCGTGCTGGCGAGCCCCGAAGTGAACATCGGCCGGCTGCATCTGGAATCGCGTCCGGTAGCCCGCACGATCGCCGACCTTCTGACGCCGGTGGCGAACGACTCCGGAAAAGAACAGACAACGAAAACCCACTGAAAGGAACAAATATGTCGAATATGGATCTGGCACTCAAAGACATGATGGTGATCGATGGCGCGATCGGCGCCGCCGTCGTCGACTACAACAGCGGCATGGCCCTCGGCATGCTCGGCAGTTCGAAGTCCCTGGATCTCCAGGTCGCCGCCGCGGGCAACACCGAGGTGGTGCGCGCCAAGCTGCGCACCATGGACCAGCTCGGGCTCAAAGACGACATCGAGGACATCCTCATCACGCTGTCCGGCCAGTACCACATCATCCGGCCGATGACCGGCCGCAAGTCCAAGGGTCTGTTCCTCTACCTCGCCCTGGACCGGGGCCGGGCGAACCTTGCGCTGGCCAGGCACCGCCTGAAGGGGATCGAAGAGGATCTGGAAGTGTGACCCCGCCCTGAGGGCGCCCGCGCCCGAGTGCGGGTCGGAGGACACCGACTTGACCTAAACCTTTATTCGGGTTCGACGCTGTGTTGTGCACCGTAATGCGTCGAAGGGAATGTGCCATGCCTGACAACCCGATTCAGCTCGCTGTGATCATCGGCAGCACACGCGCGGGCCGCTTCGGCCCGACTGTCGCCAATTGGTTCACCGAGCATGCCGACCGTCGCGATGACGTCGTGGTCGACGTCGTCGATCTGGCCGAAACACCGCTGCCGGAACGGCTTTCCAGCCAACCCGAGCCGGAGGACGCCCGAGCGCTCCAGATAGTCAGCCCGAGACTTGCCGCGGCAGAGGCGTTCGTCGTGGTGACACCGGAGTACAACCACAGCTATCCGGCGTCGGTCAAGAACGCGATCGACTGGCATTTCACCGAGTGGCGGGCCAAGCCGGTCGGTTTCGTCTCCTATGGCGGTCTTTCCGGTGGTTTGCGTGCCGTGGAGCACCTCAGGCACGTGTTCGCCGAACTGCACGCGGTCACCGTGCGCGACACGGTGAGCTTCCACGATGTCGGTAAGCAGTTCGATGCCGCGGGGAGGCCGAGGTACCCGGAGATGCCTGTCGCCGCCGCCGATCAGCTGCTCGACCAGCTCGTCTGGTGGGGATGGGCGCTCCGGTCGGCGCTCGCCGAACGTCCCTATCCCGCCTGAGCGCCCGGACTCGGCGCGTGAGTCAGGGGATCAGACGGTAGAAGCGCCAGAAGCCGAAGTCGTCGATCGGGAGCACCTCGACCTCGGTGAAGCCCGCCTCGCGGGCGTAGCGCCGTAGGGTGCTGTGCCGCATGACGGTCCCGGTGGCCGCCGAATCCGGATGTGAGCGGCCATCGGGCAGGCAGATCAGCAGGCTGAAGCCGTACATCAAACGGTCGATGTCGTCGGCGGGCGCCCGGAAATCCGGCGCCACCGCCTCGTCCATGACGATCACCGCGCCGCCGGGACGTAGGGCGCGGCGCATGGCCGCCAACACCTGCACGGGGTGGGGCAGGTCGTGCAGGCATTCGAAGGCGAAGATCGCGTCGTAGACCTGCTCGCCGAGCGAGGACGCGGCATCGGCGCGGTGGAATCGGACCCGAGCCGACAGCCCGGCCTCCTCGGCGTTGCGGTTCGCCATCGCGACCGACGGCTCGTCGATGTCGTAGCCATCGATGACCAGCTCCGGATAGGTCCTGGCCAGCGCAATCGTGGACCAGCCGCCGCCGGAGCCGATGTCGGCGGCGCGGGCTCCCGGCCGCGACAGGGGTTCGGTGACTTCCCGGACGGTGGCCAGCTCGGCGGCGAGCCGTCGCTCGAACCACGGCCGGTTCATATCGGACTGGGCTTCGCGCATGTCGATGCCGAATTCCGACCAGCCGACGCCGCCGCCGTCCCGATAGGCCCGGACCAACCCCGGTGACTGCACCGCCGCGGCGGCCAGCATCCGCGCCAGCGGCGCCAGATAGTTCAGGCTGGTGGGATCGGTGAGCACCTCGGCGGCCCCCGCGGGCAGCTCGAAGCGGCGGTCCGCGGTCACGTCGAGTATCCCGCTGGCGGCCTGCTGCTCCAGCCATTCGCGAGCGTATCGCTCATCGCCGCCCGCCCGTTCGACCAGCTCCGGAGCATCGGCGGGACCATGTTCGGCCAATGCCAGGTACCAGCCCATGCGATCCCCGAGGTGGATCGCCAGGATGTCAATGGTGCCGAGTGCTGCCGCAACCAGCCGCTCGGCGAATCGCTCTGCCGACACCGCGCCACAACCTTCCGTCACATCCTGCTATTCGCCTCGTCACTCCTCGGCATTAACGACGAGCGGCACATCGTGGAGGTAGACACCGCCGAGCGCGCTGCCGCTGCTACGGCAGCACTCCGGGGATCTGCTCCGCGGCGTGACACACCATCACGCCAATCCGGGCGGCCGCGGCCAGGGATTGTGCTCGATGTGCTCGACCGACTGGTTGAAATGAGCGACGATCCTACTGACTGCCCGGCATTCCCGCCGCGCTCAACTGCCCGGCGCGTCGGCGATCGCATCGGCGTACCGCCGAGCGAGGGTGCGCAGGTGTGTGACGAGTTCTGGTGGGCCGTCCACGCGGAAGTCCATCATCAGCATGGACAGGTAGACGGCGATGGTCTCCAGTGCGTCCGCGCCGGTGTAGAGCACGCAGGTGTGGGCGTCCACGGGTTCGACCACGCCGACCGCGGGATTGATGCGAGCGATCACGACGTCGGCAGGTGCGAGCACGGTGACCCGGGCATGAACCTCCCAGCCGGTCGTGGCGATATGGCGCATGACGAAGGCGACCAGATCGTCGTCGGGAAGCGAGCGCGCGGCGAAGCGCCGGGAGTTCGCCTCGGCTCGCGTGATCCGGGCGACGGGAATGGCACGCCAGGAATGGTTTTCCACGCCGTAGGCGACCAGATACCAGCGTCGCTGCCAGTTGATCAGCCGGTACGGCTCGATCTCCACGGCGGATTCGGCGGTCTGCTCGATGCGGACCGTCGCGCCGTCGCGGATGGCGCCCGCCAGGGTGGTGAGCACGGCGGCGGGAACCGGGGCGTCCGGCTCCCGTGACCCGGTCGTCGCCGGGCCGATCGCGGTGGCATCGCGCAGCGCGGATACCTTGCGCTGCAAGCGTTTCGGCAGGATCTGGTCCAGCTTGCCCAGCGCCCTCGTGACGTGCTCGGCGATATCCGCGATGCCGGTGGAGCCGTCTTCGGCGAGCCCGACCGCCACCGCGACGGCCACCGCCTCGTCGTCATCCAGCAGCAGGGGCGGCATGGTGGTGCCGCGACCGAGCCGATAGCCGCCGATCGCGCCGCGTTCCGCGTGCACCGGATAGCCCAGCTCGCGCAGCCGCTGGATGTCGTTGCGCAGGGTGCGGTCGGTAACGCCCAGGCGCTCGGCCAGCTCGCGGCCGGTATGCGCGCGTCCTTGCAGAAGGGCCAGCAACCGCAGCAATCGCGTAGTGGTCGAGGCCACTTTTTCCTCCTAGGCTATTAGGAACGAAATTAGCCTAATGCCGGCATAGGCTGATGTCAGCAACGAAAACAACCCGAAAGGCACGACATGAACGCCACCACCGCCGCGACCCTGACCCCTGTTTGGCGGACTGTGCTCGCCGACGCCTACCGCGCGCTGGAGACCGTCGTCGCCGGTGTCCGAGCCGACCAGTGGCAGCTGCCCACTCCGTGCTCGGAATGGACTGTGACGCAGGTGATTCAGCACGCCGCGGGCGATCAGCTGGCGTATGCCAAGTTCCTCGGTATCGGCGACGGTCCGGCCGACAACCCGTTCGCACCCTCCGGCGCGATCGACGGTTCTGCGTCGAACCTGGTGCGCGAGGCGATCGAGCAGACCTCCGCCGCCTGGGCCACTGTCGACGACGCCACCGAGACGGTGCCGACGCCGCTGCCGCACGGCGCGCTCGCCACTCCGGTCGCGGCGGTCATGTGCGCGCTGGACGCGGCGGTCCACGCCTGGGATATCGCGATCGCCACGGGTCAGCCGTCGCCGTTGACCGACGAGCTGGCCTCCCACCTGCTCACCGCCGCCCGCGCCATCCACCCGGCGCCCGGCAGTGGCGAGGCAGCCGAAATCGTCGAACCGCTGCGCCAGTGGGGCGCCTACGCCGCCATCGTGGACGGTCAGGCGGACGACACCGCCGTCGCCGAACTGCTGCGCTACCTCGGCCGCGATCCGCGCGCTTGATTCACTGTGCGCGGTGGGACCAGCCGGGCCGCTCGGCGCACCCGCGCCGAGCGGACCCGGCGGAATCCGAGCGGACCCGGCGGAATCCGAGCGGACCCGGCGGAATCCGAGCGGACCCGGCGGAAGCAGCGCAAGCGGGCGCCACAAAGTCGCGGGCCAGTAAGGCGAAAGCGCTTCCGCCGTTACCCGGCCACGCGGAGAGCGGAACGCCGGATGTCCTCGTCGGCCTTTGAGATCCTCCGCCAGCAGGCGATCCGGTCGAGCTACAGCGGGCCTCAGCGGGCGGTGACGAACCCCTGCGCGACCATCCAGTCCCGTGCCACCTCGGCCGGTTCGCGTCCGTCCACGTCGACCTGGCGGTTGAGTTCGGTGATGGCCTCGTTGGTGAGGCGCTGCGAGATCGGTGTCATGATCGCGGCGACCTGCGGATGCTCGCCGGCGAAATCCTCGCGCATCACCAACGCCGCGTTGTACTTCGGGAAGAAGCCGCGATCATCCTGCAGCAGAACGAGATTCAATGCTGGAATTCGGCCGTCGGTGGCGGCGACCGAACCGAAGCGGCACTGCTTGCCATCCGCGGTGGCCTGGTAGACCACGGGGTCCTGGACGATCTGTTTGCGCACCTTGCCGGCGTCGATCTCGTACTTGCGGGTCAGGCCCGGGAATCCGTCCTGGCGGACGTTGAATTCGGTGCCGACGCAGATCGCCGCCGCGGCCGGGTCGGCATCGACCAGCCGGGCGTAGTCCGACAGCGTGCGTACTCCCGTCTCCCGCGCGGTCTGTGCGCTCATGACCAGCGCATAGGTGTTGTTCATCGGCGCCATCGCCGTCCACACAATGCCGTGCTCGGCGAGGTCGGCGTCGCGGACCGCTTCGAACTGGCCGATCTCGTCGGGCACCGGTGTCTCGTTGCCCAGGTAATTGATCCAACCGGTGCCGGTGTAGTCGTAGGCGATGTCGATCTGACCGTGTAGTTGGGCGTCGCGCACGCTGTTGGAGCCCTGGATGTTGGTCAGGTCGCGCACGTCGGCGCCCGCCGCCGACAAGGCGAATTCGATGAGATATCCGAGGATGTTCTGCTCGGTGAAATCCTTGGAGCCGACGGTGACGCGCACACCCGCGAGCTCGGGCACCGGGCGGATGCTCCCCGGACCCACTCGCAGCGGCACCGCGCTGCCTGATTGCAGCCCGCACGCTGCCAGCAGTGCCAGCCCCAGGATGAGCGCGAACGGTCGCCACACCCGCGTCATTTCAGTCCCCTCGGTCCGAGGAACTCTTCGGCGAGCGCGCCGATCCAGTCCACCAGCAGCGCCAGCGATACGGCGAGCACCGCCCCGACCACCAACGTGACGTTGTCGCGCAGTTTGTAGCCGGTGTCGATCAGAATGCCCAGCCCGCCCGCGCTCACCAGGAACGACAGTGTCGCGGTGCCGACGGCGAGCACCAGCGAGGTGCGCAAACCCGCCAGGATGTAGGGCACGGCAAGCGGGAATTCGATGCGCCGCAATACCGTTGCCGCCGACATCCCCTGGCCGCGCCCTGCGTCGATGAGCATCCGGTCCACCTGCTGGAAGCCGAGGATGGTGTTGCGCAGCACCGGGAGCAGCGAATAGAACGCGATCGGCGCCACACCGATCCAGAAGCCGGTGGTGCGAGTGGCGAGATAGAACAGCACGATCAGCCCGATCGCGGGCGCGGCCGCGCCGATATTCGCGATGCCGACGAAAACCGGTGCCAGGCGGCCGAATCCGGGCCTGGTGAGCAGCGTGCCGAGCGGAACGGCCACCGCGATGACGATCAGCACCACCGTCGCGGTGATCAGCACGTGTTGCCTGGTGACGGTCGCGATGTTGTCCGCGTTGAGACTGGCCTGCTGTGTCATGGTGAGGTCGCGAGCGAACGCCCACACCAGCACGCACGCGGTGAGCGCGAGAACGACCACCGGCTGCACGAACAGCCGGATGCGCTCGGCCCTGCGCTGTGTGGTGGGTGTGGTGGTGGTCATGGTGCGTCATCCGTCGCCGAGGCACGGTCGCCGCCGTGTTCCGCGCGCAGCACCGACAGGTGCGCGACCAGGGTGTCGATCGTGATCAGCCCGACGTACTCGCCGCGCGTCCCGGTGACCACCGCGGTAGCGCTCTGATGCGCCAGCAGGGCTTCCAGGGCGTCCTGCAAGGTCGACTTCAGCGACAACGTCTCCTGCAGCGGTGAACCGACCCCGTGCAGCGAGTCCGCGTGCGCCAGCTGCTCGGCCGAGACCCAGCGCAGCGGCCGGCGCTGGCGGTCGAGTACCAGCGCCCACGGCCAGTCCCGGCCCGCGAGCGCACCGCGCAGCTCGTCGACCGGGTCCTGGTCGGTCGCGGTGGGGCAGTCGCCGAGTGCCACGTCCCTGACCCTGGTCAGGGTGAGCTGCTTGAGCGAGGCATCCGCGCCGACGAAACCGGCGACCGTCTCGTCGGCGGGGTCGGCCAGGACCGCGGCGGGCGTGTCGTATTGCAGAATCCGGGATCGGTCGCCCAGCACGGCGATTCGGTCGCCGAGCTTGACCGCCTCGGTGAAATCGTGGGTCACGAAGACGATCGTCTTGCCGAGCTCGCCTTGCAGGCGAAGCAACTCGTCCTGCAACAACCCCCGGGTGATCGGGTCGACCGCGCCGAACGGCTCGTCCATCAACAGCACGGGTGGATCGGCCGCCAACGCCCGCGCCACCCCTACCCGCTGCTGCTGGCCGCCGGAGAGCTGACGCGGGTAGCGGTCGCGGAAGGTGTCCGGGTCGAGGCCGACCAGCTCGAGCATCTCGTCGACCCGGGCCGCGATCCGCCGCCGGTCCCAGCCGATCAGTCCCGGCACGGTGGCGACGTTCTTCGCGACGGTCAGATGCGGGAACAGGCCCGCCTGCTGAATCGAATAGCCGATGCCGCGCCGGAGTTTGTCGGGGTGGATCGTGGCCGCGTCGCGTCCGCCGATCGTGATGGTGCCCGAGGTGGGCTCGATCAGCCGGTTGATCATCCGCATGGTGGTGGTCTTGCCGCAGCCGGACGGCCCGACCAGCACCACGATCTCACCGGCGGGGATGGTCAGCGAGACCTGGTCCACGGCTGGATCGCGCTGTCCCGGATAGTGTTTGGTCACCGAATCGAGCACGATGTCTACCCCTGACACGGCTGGTCCGGCTTCGCCGCCGCGGGTTTCGGTGTCCGTCACGCCATTCCCCTCGAGGTGGTGAGCCGCCCGACGAGGACGTAGATCCCGTCGAGCACGAGTGCGAGCACGACGATGAGGATCGTGCCGACCAGCGCCTGTGGCACCGCGTTCGGGCTGCCCAGGCGCGCGAGTCCGGAGAAGATCAGGTTGCCGAGGCCGGGGCCCTTGGCGTAGGCCGCGATGGCGAGGATACCCATGATCAGCTGTGTGCTCACCCGCATACCGGCCAGGATCGCGGGCCAGGCGAGCGGCAGTTCGATGCGGGCGAGCACGCGGAGCCGATTCATCCCCACGCCGCGTGCCGCGTCGGTGACGGCGGGGTCCACCGAAGCCAGCCCGATGATGGTGTTGCGCAGGATCGGCAGCAGCGCGTACACCACCAGCGCGGTGATGGTCGGTGCGACGCCGAGACCGAGGACCGGGATCAGCAGGCCGAGCAGCGCGAACGACGGAACCGTCAGCACCGCGCTGGCCAGCGCGGTGGCGATCGAGGAGCCGAATCGGCTGCGGTAGACCAGAATTCCGAGCAGCACCGACACGCCCGTGGCCAGCAGCACCGATTGCACCACGGCCGAGACGTGCAGATACGAGTCGACGAGCAACTGGTGCCGCCGGTGCACGACGAATGTCCACAGCGTGTCCAGGGCGGACCTCCCCATCGGCTGGTCTCTTCGGAGACTATCGCGGTTTCCGCGGTGCCGGAAGCGATTCCGGCTCGTACGGGTTGCCCCTCCGTACGGTAATCGAAACCAATCGTATGGTGCCGGGAACCGTTCGGGGCCGTCGCACGTCGAACTTGATAAGACAAGATCGATGCCACAGAACCGGGGCAGTGATGACACAACAGCTGAGATCGCGGCATATCCCGTGGGTCGCGCTCGTCTTGGTGCTGCTCGCCCTGGCTACCGCGGGTATTGCCGGGAACATCTGGTGGCAGCGGTGGTCGGACAGCGAAGCTGTCGTGGGCGAGCGCCTCACCGAGTTCCCCGCGCTCGATCGTTCCGCGCTCGATCCGACCCAGGCCGGAATCGTCGCGGTCGCCGAGCGCGAGTTCGGCGATCCGGGTGCGGGCACGAAGTACGCGGAGGGCGTCGACGAGGCGTGGTGCGCCGATTTCGTCAGCTGGGTTCTGCGCGAGGCGGGTGCACCGCTGGCCAACCCGCACTCGGGCTCGTGGCGGATTCCCGGCGTGTACACGCTGCAGGAGTACTACGAGAGCACGGGACGGTTCGTCCCGATCGGGTCGGAGTACCAACCGCGCACCGGAGACGTGCTGCTCTACCGGGAGTCCAGTCCATTCGGGCAGCACACGAACATCGTCCTGCGAGCCGACGCGGGCCAGGTGACGACGATCGGCGGGAACGAATTCGGCCAGGTGCGCATCCATCGATTCACCCTGGCCGACGTGCCCGGCGTGGTCGGTCTCGGGCGATTGTGACCGGTCACTGCCTGCGCGCGGAAATACACCCCATATGCGGGTGAAACAGCGCGCCGGATAGTCCTACGATGGTGTTGGCGGCGCCCGGCAGCGCCGTCGCCGATCCCCGCCCTGCTTCCCCCTCATCGGCAGGACGGGGATCTCGGGTGGGGGCGCGCGTGGCGAGGGTGGCGCAAGATCGGTCGCGTACCGTGTCGGTTGTCCATCGAGAGGTGAGGGTTTCGGAACTACTGATGCAGCCGACCGACGAACCGCGTAGTGCGCCGGCCTGGATCGACTATGCCGAATTCGGCGAGCGTTTCGTCGCGCACGCCGTGACCGCGGCCCGGATCGAATCCGCCATCTCCAGCATGGCGGGCCGTGGGCTGACCATCGGCCCGGTGTCGATCGGCCCGGCCGGTCTCGCCGGTTTCGTCGCCGAGGGCAAGGTCGGCACGCCGCACGTCCTGCACCGCGGGCCCGGCGTGACGTTCGAGGTCACCGTTCCGGTGTCGTTGACGCTGAAGGTGCTGCTCGGCGGCCGGAAACTGCGGCTGGAGGCCAGGGTCGAGATCGATCTGACGCTGCACGCCCGCACCGCCGAACCCGTGCTCATCGTCATCGACATCCCGCCGATCACCCAGCGTGACATCAGCTTCGTCCTGCGCGCTCAAGCGGTGGAGTCGGCCTGGGAGTGGCTGCTCGACCCGATCGCCGGGGTGGTGCAGCGCGAGGTCGCCGCTCGGGTGAACGCCATGCTGGCCGGTCCGCAGACCCGCCGCAATCTGGTATTCGACATCGAGGCGATGGTCGGCGGCACTCGGTCGGCGCATCGGGACTCCGCCGTGTTCGACTGGATCGGCTACGACGAGTTCGGCCATCGGTTCTTCTCCCACATCGTGACCCGCCAGCGGGTGTTCGACGTGGTCGAGCGATTGGCGGGCAGGCCGATCGAGGTCGGTCCGCTGCAGACCGGCCCGCGGGGCGCCGCGACGGTGACGGTCCGCGGAGCGGTGCGAATCCCACGGCTGGTGGACCGACCGGCTGAGCTGGTGTCGTTCGACCTGACCTTGCCGGTGAGCCTGGAGATCACCGTGGATGTCTTGAAAGCCAATCGCTATCGTGCCGATGTGGAAGTGCCGTTGGTGCTCACCGCTCGGGCGGCCGACCCGTTGCGGGTGGTGATCGACGTTCCGCGGCCGGACCCGGCCGACGTTCGCATGGAGTTCGCCGCGCACGGCGCTCGCGCGGCCACGCTCGGTGCGCTCGCTGGGATCAAGAAGCAGGTCGTGGCGCAGGTCGTCGCGGTGGTCGGCAAGGAACTGGCCAACCCGTCGATGCGAACCATCGACGTTGCCGCGCGCATCGACGGCATCGTCTGACCGGCCTGCCGATTCCGCGCGAATCGGGCATGTGACCAATGTGAAGTATGTTTCTCCTGGGTCTAGCGGTTCGCTTGTGAATATGGTGAAATGAGTACACGTTCGAGGCTCCCGGCGCGCGATGGTTAGGGGAAGGTGCGCCGGGCACGCTGCCATCCATGTCGGGTTGCGCGAAGGAGTCCACGATGCGTTCTCAGCCTGTATCCCGGCGGGACCTATTCGTCTATGCCGCCGCGGCGGCGGCCGCTGGAGTCGCAGCCGGGGCGGCTCCAGCCTCGGCCGGACCTCCGCTCGGAACCCTGATCGACTACGCGGGCGGCGTTCCCTCGGCCGCGGCGATCAAGGAGGCGGGGCACCTCGGCGTCATCCGCTATGTCTCCGATCGCAGGCCCGGCGCCGAGTGGATGGTAGGCAAGCCGCTGGGCGCCCCCGAAGTCGAGCGGCTGAAAGAGGCGGATCTGCGGATCGTGTCGTGCTATCAGTTCGGCAAGGGTCCGACCGCGGACTGGCGTGGCGGGCTGGAGGCGGGCAAGCGGCACGCCGAGCGCGGGCTCGCACTGCATAGCGCCGCCGGCGGCCCGGACCACGTGCCGATCTACGCGTCCATCGATGACAACCCCTCCGCGGCCGACTTCGCCACCATGATCGCGCCGTATCTGCTGGGCTGGCAGGCCGTGCTCGGCAAGGAGCGGACCGGCGTCTACGCGAACGCCCCGACCATCGAGCTGGCTACCGCCGCTGGGCTGTGTTCTTGGTACTGGCAGCACGATTGGGGCACGCCGGAGGGTTTCGTGCACCCCGCCGCCCACCTGCACCAATTCGAAATCGACAAACGATCCATCGACGGGGTCGGCATCGATCTGAACAATGTGCTCGCCCCGGAGTACGGCCAGTGGTGAGCTGACTAGGTCTGGGAGTGGCTCAGGGGCGCGACGCGCAAGTCGGGCTCGTCGTCCGGGACGACGCGCAACGTCGGGCGGCTGTCCGGCGCCTCGTGGTCGCCCAGCCAGGAGAACAGCGACCACCGGGACAGACCCGAGAACGCCGAACCGAGGCTGGCGAAGGAGAACGACGAGATCGCCGACCCGAACGATCCCACGGACCCGATCGAGAGCACCGAGCCGACGCTGCCGATGGACAGGATCGAATAGGCCGAGCCGATGGACAGGATCGAGCCCTCGGAGCGGATCGACAGGATCGAGCGGTGCGAGCGGCTACTCCGGATCGAATGACCCGGGTGTGCCGAACGATCGATGGTCGCCATAGTTAGCGGTCTACCACAGTCCCGGCGGACTCATGCGTCATCGCGCCAGATCCTTCCGGGATCTCGGCGGCCGCGGGTATGCGTGAGGGCGGCGACTCCGGTGGAGTCGCCGCCCTCGGACGCGAACTCAGGCGACGGTGAAGAACCCGAGCGTCGGCAGGAACGAGCAGGTCCGCGGCGGGGCGTCGCCGGCCTGGGTGGTCAGCGAGCCGCCGACTACGGCAACGACACGACCGGAACCGGTGTTGGCGATGGCCGACAGGGTGGCGGGGCCCTCCGGGTTGATCTTGGCCTCGCCGGTCAGCGGCAGGATGCCGGACTGACGGGTGTCCAGGTTCAGCCACTGCACCGTCATGGGCGGGTTCTGCACCGGCGTCGGCGACTTGGTGCCGAGCGCGGTGAACACGAATCCGGTCTGACCGGCCTGCGGGCCGGGCGGCGGCAGGGTGGCCGGGCCGGGCACGGCCAGCGCGGTGCCGATCGAGTCGGCGGTCGGGCTGATGCAGCCCTTGCCGATGGTCGGGTACAGGAACTGCGCGATCACCGGGCCGTCCTGGGGCACCTCGGGGCCACCGCCACCGCTGCCGTCCAGGAAGGTGATAATGCGCTCCAGCGTCGACTTGATCTGCGGCGGCAGATTCAACGTGGCGAGCAGCCTGCGCGCCTGGTCCAGAATCGCCGACTGCGGGCCCGCGATACCCGCGGGGCTCGCGATGTCTGCCGGGCCTGCGATGGCCCCGACGATGGCCGGGGCGAGCGCGGCCAGCGCGTCCACCGGCACGCCCTCGGGGACCATCGGAACGCTCTGCGTCGTCGCCGCGGGTGCGGGGGCAGCGGTTGCTGTCATCGGCGCGGCAAGCGTGGCGCTCGCCGCGATGGCGAGTGCGGACAATGCGATCCGCGATCCTCGGGTGCGAAGCACTGGTCTGGCCGTCCTTATCTCGGGTACAACTCGGTCCGATTGCTAAAAGCCATCGTTTCGGGGGTCACTCTAGGGACATTGCGGCTATGTGTACAGCCACAGGGTCCGAATGGCGCCGTGGACGATCAGTGTTAGCAGACGGTAGCGCACCATTGGTGTTACTGGTGTGAAATTTGATGCAAATGTTACCGGTGGTTCAGGGGTGGCACCGATCGGATTCGCGCTGCGGTTAATCTAATCCGTGCCGTCCGCACTGTCGCCGGAACACTCCGGAATCCGGGCGTGCCGGACCGACACACCGCACCCGAGCCGAAAGCAGCGATTTGAATCGTCACCTCCGATGGGCTGTGTCGGTGCTCGGTCTGTCCGTGCTGGCCCGGTTGCTCTGGATGCTGCTGTCGCCGAACGGGATGAACCTGGTCGATCTGCACGTCTACGTCGGCGGATCGGCCGCGCTGCTGACCGATCAGCTCTACGACTTCACCTACGCGGAGAAGACACCGGACTTCCCGCTGCCGTTCACCTATCCGCCGTTCGCGGCACTGGTGTTCTTCCCGCTGCACTACCTGCCGTTCACCGTCGTCGCGGTGGCCTGGCTGCTGGCCATCGCCGCCGCGCTGTATGCGGTGGTGCACATCAGTTTCGAGCTCATGTTCGGTGCGCAGACTCTGCGCGAGCCGCGGTGGCGGGTGGCGACGGTGGGCTGGACCGCGCTGGGGCTGTGGCTGGAGCCGGTGCGAACCACGATGGACTACGGCCAGGTCAACGTGTTCCTGGTGCTCGGCGCGATGCTCGCGGTGCGCAGTTCGCGATGGTGGGTCTCCGGCGGGCTGGTCGGCATCGTCGCTGGCATCAAGCTGACACCCGCGATCACCGGTCTGTATTTCGCGGCGCGGCGGCAGTGGGCGACCGTCGCGTGGTCGGCGCTCGTCTTCGGCGCGACGGTGGGCGTGAGCTTCTTGATCGCGCCGATCGAAGCGCGGCAGTACTTCGGCACCTTGCTCGGAGACGCCGATCGGATCGGGCCGGTGGGCTCGGTGTGGAACCAGTCGCTGCGCGGCGCGCTGAGCCGAATCCTCGGTCACGACGTGGAATCCGGGCCGTGGTGGATCGCGGCTGTGCTGCTGATCGCGGTGCTGGGATTGCTGGCCTGGCGGGCCTTGGAGCCGGACGACCGGCTCGGCACGTTGATCGTGGTGCAGCTGTTCGGGCTGATGATCTCGCCCATCTCGTGGTCGCATCACTGGGTGTGGCTGCTGCCGACGGTGCTGTGGCTGGTCTACGGGCCGCTGCGCGCGGTGGCCGGGGCGCGCGTCATCGCGGGCTTCTGGGTGGCGACCATGCTCGTCGGCGTGCCGTGGGTGCTGTCCTTCTTCCAGGATTCGATCTGGACCATCTCGCGTCCGGGTGTGCTGGCCTGGCTCGGCGCCGTCGACGTGCTCGGCGTCGTGGTGTTCTATCTCTGGGTGATCCGCTCCAGGCGCAGGCTTACCCAGCCCGCGCTACCAGACGATCGATCTCGTGCGCCAGCGCGACGTCCAGCGCGGTGAGCCCGCCCGCGGAGTGGGTGGACAGTGTGAAAGTGACTTTGCGCCACCGGATGTCGATATCCGGATGATGGTTGGCGGTCTCGGCGACCTCGGCGACTTCGCGCACGAGTTCGATGCCCGCGGGAAACGTGGGCGCTTTGACGGTGCGGACCAGGCTGTCCCCTGATCGAGCCCACTCGGGCAGCTCGGTGAGGGCCTCGGCGATTTCGATATCGGAGAGCAGTGTCTGCTGTGCCATAGCTTCCTTACTCCTCGCATCGGGCCGCCCCGGAAGGGTCGCGGCGCTGATCAGGCTGCGCGCGCCTGCTTGAGTGCCTTCTTCAGATCCTTGCCACAGATCCCGGCGGCTTCGCACTTCTTCATCCGCATGATGACAACGGGGCACTTCAAGCAGCGCGTCTTCTTCCGACAGCACTTCTTCTTCGGTTTCAGACTCGAAACCTTCTTCGCTTTGACCTTGCCCACGGCGGTTAGCATACCCTTAGTACAAAGCCTGAAACGTTGCGGGAACCGGACTGCCGGTAGGGTGTACCTGGCCGCGATGCCCGGTGAGTTTCGATTCTCCACCTGTTTGCAGGGGTCGGCCGAGCACCAACACCTAACAGCAGGAGGATTCAGGCGTGTCGTCTGCACGCGATTTTCGCAACGTCGCCATCGTGGCCCACGTCGACCACGGCAAGACGACGCTGGTCGACGCCATGCTGCGCCAGTCCGGTGCCTTCGCCGAGCGGGCCGAACCCGTCGATCGCGTGATGGACTCCGGCGACCTGGAGCGCGAGAAGGGCATCACCATTCTCGCCAAGAACACCGCGGTGCACCGGCACCACCCGGACGGTTCGGTCACCGTGATCAATGTCATCGACACGCCCGGTCACGCCGACTTCGGCGGTGAGGTGGAGCGCGGCCTGTCCATGGTGGACGGTGTGGTGCTGCTGGTCGACGCGTCCGAGGGACCGCTGCCACAGACCCGCTTCGTGCTGCGCAAGGCACTTGCCGCGTCGTTGCCGGTGATCCTGGTCGTGAACAAGACCGACCGTCCCGACGCCCGCATCGAGGAGGTCGTCGAGGAGAGCCACGACCTGCTCCTCGATCTGGCCTCCGATCTGGACGACGCCGCCGCCGAGGCCGCCGAGCTCGCGCTCGACCTGCCGGTGCTGTACGCCTCCGGCCGGGAGGGCAAGGCATCGAAGGAGCGTCCGGAGAACGGGAACGCGCCGGACGCGGAGAACCTGGACGCGCTGTTCGACGTGCTGATGGAGTGCATCCCCGCGCCCAAGGGCGATCCGACCGCACCGTTGCAGGCGCATGTCACCAACCTGGACGCTTCGGCGTTCCTCGGCCGTCTCGCGCTGGTCCGGGTCCACAACGGCGAGCTGCGCAAGGGGCAGAGCGTTTCGTGGATGCACGCAGACGGCGTCAAGCAGGTGAAGATCACCGAGCTGTTGCAGACGGTCGGCGTGGAGCGCCAGCCCGGCGAGGTCGCGGTGGCAGGCGACATCGTCGCCATCGCGGGCATCCCGGACATCATGATCGGTGACACCCTCGCCGACCTCGACGAGCCGGTCGCGCTGCCACGCATCACCGTCGACGAGCCCGCCATCTCGGTCACCATCGGTACCAACACCTCGCCGCTGGTCGGCCGGGTGCAGGGACACAAGCTGACCGCCCGCATGGTGAAGTCGCGGCTGGACCAGGAGCTGGTCGGCAACGTGTCGCTGCGTGTGCTGGACATCGGCCGCCCGGATGCCTGGGAGGTGCAGGGCCGCGGCGAGCTGGCGCTGGCCATCCTGGTGGAGACCATGCGCCGGGAGGGCTTCGAGCTGACCGTCGGCAAGCCGCAGGTGGTCACCAAGCAGGTCGACGGCAAGGTGCACGAGCCGTACGAAGAGCTGACCATCGACTGCCCCGAGGAGTACCTCGGTGCGATCACCCAGTTGCTTGCCGCGCGCAAGGGCAAGATGGTGCAGATGAACAACCACGCCGCGGGCTGGGTGCGGATGGAGTTCATCGTCCCCTCGCGCGGCCTGATCGGATTCCGCACCGACTTCCTCACCGAGACCCGCGGCACCGGCATCGCGAATGCGGTGTCGCATGGCTACGCGCCGTGGGCGGGGGAGATCCGGGCCAGGCACACCGGCTCGCTGGTGTCCGACCGGTCGGGCACCGTGACGCCGTTCGCCATGATCCAGCTGGCCGACCGCGGCCAGTTCTTCGTCGAGCCCGGCGCGGACACCTACGAGGGCCATGTCGTCGGCATCAACCCGCGGGCGGAGGATCTCGACATCAATGTCACCCGCGAGAAGAAGCTGACCAATATGCGAAGCTCCACCGCCGACGTGATCGAGACCCTGGCCAAGCCATTGCAGCTGGATTTGGAAGGTGCGATGGAGTTCTGCGCCGCCGACGAGTGCGTGGAGGTCACACCGGAGGTGGTCCGGGTGCGCAAGGTGATCCTCGGGCAGAACGAGCGTGCGCGGGAGCTGTCCCGGCGCAAGGCGCGCGACCGCGCGGCGCTGTAATCATTTGCTGTGGAAGCGAATCCGGCGTCACGGGTGGCGCCGGATTCGCAGCGGGCGGGTGCCGGAGTCGCTGCGGCCGACCGGTGGCGTCCTCGTGGTCGGTCGCGCAAGCTGTACCATCGAATCGTCGCGCGGTAGCTCTGCGCGCCAATTCATCGTGACTTTCCTGGGAATTTACTGTCGAGGGCGATTCCGCGACGGCTGGATTGCTTCGTTTCAAGTTTGTGCAGGTTGGGTAATCCCTCTGGTTGGGGATTGGGCAACCTCGGTGTCCACGTAATTCTCGCTTGCTTCCGGGTCTCGCACGGTTTCGTGGAACTCCGAGCCTTCCGAATAATTGATTTCGACCGTGCGGCCGCTTTCTTGGTTGCGCGGCACGGCTGTAATTTGCCGCTGAATCAGTTTTGCCGTACGACACTGGGCGCGGCCCTGCCGGTTTTGTGCGCCGTATATCGGCCGCCCTGCCGTGCTCGTGCATGCGATTGCGTGGGCCAGTCGGTGTGATGGCGCGCTCCGGCTCGAAAACCGTTGGTGTGCAAGGTCTGTAGCGGCGAGGGTTGCGGCGGTGTCGGTCCTGGGGCCGCGCATGAGCGCGGAAGTTCCTTCCCGCGCCGTGTCGAAGCGAATGTTCACTTTGCGTGCTCCGCCATCGGTCGGCGGATTGTCCGTGCTATCGCCGTGTATATGGATTGCGCTCGTCACTTGCGAGACTGCGAATGGTGGTTGTGCGGGATGCTCCGATTATTTGCCGACTGTCAACCGGGTTGGTGTGGCACGGCGTTGCGGACCCGGCGGTGCGCTTGTGCTTTCATCCGCGGCGATATCGGATCGGTATCCCCGATCACTCTCGCGACTCCAGGAATCTGCGATCGGACCGGACTCTACGGTAGAGTTCCCGAGCGTGAAAGTGGGCGCAGGAAAACGCGCAGCGTGGCGCACGTTGTTGCCGACCATGGCAGTGCTGACGCTGATCGGCAGCTGCGCGGCCAACCCGCCGCCGCCCATCGAAAGCACCGACAGCCCGAAGACCACGCCGGTCAAGCCCGCGGAGACCACCGTCGTCGTCGCCTTGGACACCATCGGCACGGCCTTCAATCCGCATCTGCGCTCCGACCAGTCCGCCGCCACCTCGGCCATCGCCTCGCTGGTGCTGCCGAGCCCGTTCCGGCCGGTGCCGAGCCCGACCACGCCGGGGGCGACGGCGTGGGTGCCGGACTCGTCGCTGCTGGTCTCCGCCGAAGTGACCGCGCAGGAACCGTTCACGATCACCTACAAGTTGCGCAACGAAGCGTCCTGGTCGGATGGCGCACCCATCGCGGCGGAGGACTTCCGCTACCTGTGGCAGGAGATGATCTCCGAACCCGGCGTCGTCGATCCGGCCGGATACCGGTTGATCTCGGATGTGAACTCGTCGGCGGGTGGCAAGACAGTCACCGTCGTGATGTCGCAGCCCTATCCCGGCTGGCGTGAACTGTTCACGGATCTGCTGCCGTCGCATCTGCTGAAGGACGCTCCCGGCGGATTCGCCAGGGGGATGAACGGCCAGGTCAACGGCGTCCGGGTGTCCGGAGGCCCGTTCGGGATCCGCTCGGCGGACCCCGGACGCGACGAGATGCTGTTGGAACGCAACGACCGCTTCTGGGGTACCCCGGCCATGCCCGGCCAGATCCTGCTTCGCCGCGGCGGCACGCCCGCGCAGCTGGCCGGCTCACTGCGCACCGGCGACGTGCAGATGGCGCTGGTCCACGGCGGTGTGGCGACCCAGGCGCAACTGGGCGCGATTCCGTCGGTCCGGACCGCGATCATGCCGCAGTCACGTGTGCTGCAACTGGTGCTCAACGGGCGCACAGGGGAGTTGAGCGATCCGCGGGTCCGCTCGGGCGTGCTCGCGCTGCTCGACCCCAACCTGTTGGCGACAGTCGGCGCGCAGACCGGTAATTGGGTGGAACCCGCTCGTGCGCAAGTGCTCGCGCCGTC
>NZ_BDBA01000039.1 GCF_001612745.1 Nocardia amamiensis NBRC 102102
GCCCGCGCCGCAGCCGCGCACCGTCGGCAAGGACGGCAAGCCGCTGACCGTGCGCATCGGCGCGGCCGACAAGGACGCCGCCGCGCTCGCGGTGGCCAATACCGCCGCCGACCAGTTGCGCAGCGCGGGCATCGACGCCACGGTGCGCAGTGTCGCGGCCGACGAGCTGTACGGCAAGGAATTGCTCGAGGGCACGGTCGACGCCATCGTCGGCTGGGAGGTGGCCGGTTCGGACCCGGCGACGGTCCTGGCGTCCCGCTATGGATGCCCGCCACCGGCGGTGCCGGGGGTCACCGGCCCGGCGCAGGCCATCGCCGAGGCGGCGCAGCGGGCGCCGAGCAACCTGTCCGGCGTGTGTGATCCCGGCCTGCAGCCCGCGATCGACGAAGCGCTGCGCGGGGTGGATGTGGGCCGGGTGCTCGCCGAGGCCGAGCCCAAACTGTGGGCCATGGCCACGGTGCTGCCGATCGTGCAGGACAACGCCGTCGCCGCGGCGGGCCCCCGGGTGGACGGAGCCTCGCTCAGCGGCGCCATCCAGGTCGGCATCTTCGGCGACGCGTCGCTGTGGCGCAGGATCCCGTGACCTCGGCGGCAACCGGCGGGCTGCTGCTGGTGCACGCCCACCCGGACGACGAATCCATCACCACCGGCGGGACGATCGCGCACTACCGCCGTCGCGGCGTGCCGGTCACCGTGGTCACCTGCACCCTCGGCGAGGAGGGCGAGGTGATCGGCGACGAATGGGCGCTGCTGGCCGCGGACCACGCCGATCAACTCGGCGGCTACCGCATCCTCGAACTCACCCGGGCGCTGGCCGCACTGGACGCCGGTCCGCCGCACTTCCTCGGCAGCGCGGGCCGCTGGCGCGATTCCGGGATGGCGGGCACCCCCGCCGCGAGCAAACCGCGGGTGTTCGTGCGCTCCGGAGACGAGGCGGTACAGGCCCTCACCGAGGTGGTGCTGCGGGTGCGGCCGCAAGTGGTGGTCGGGTACGACCCCAAAGGCGGATACGGCCACCCCGACCACATCCGGGCACACGAGATCACCACCTCCGCCGTGCACGCCGCGGCCGACCAGGGCTGGGACACTCCGAAGTTCTATTGGACGGTCACCGACGCCGACATGCTGCGCCTGCACACCGCCGCGCTGGCCCGGCGCACCATCGAGGGTTTGCCCGGCGCGCTGCCGCAGGGTTGGCGGCTGCCTGCCGAAGGCGAACTCGCGTGCGTGCCCAGCCACGCGGTGACCACCACGGTCGACGTCTCCGACGTGCTGACGGCCAAGCGTGCCGCGCTGCGTGCGCACGCCACTCAGGTCACTGTCGCGCCGTCCGGGCGGGAATTCGCCCTGTCGAACAATGTCGCCCAACCGGTGCTGCCGGAAGAGCACTTCGTCCTCGTGCGCGGTTCGAGCGGTCCGCTCGGGCCGGACGGGCGGGAGCACGACTTGTTCGCGGGTTCGGACTGACCGAAGACGCCGCGGAGATAGCCCTCGCATGTGGTTCGGGCGAAATGGAATTCTCGGCCGCGTTCGCTGAAGTGTTCGCGCTCAGCGCGTTCCTGATCGTCGGCACGGTCTTCTGCTCGGCCGGTGCGCCGTTCAGGACAGGCCGACCGGACCGAGCGTGATCACCGGCCACGGCGGGCTTTCCCGACCGTTCTCCTGGTTCGCTGCCCGCGAGCGGGCGCTCGCCATCGCGGCGCGAGAAGTATGCAGTGGTCGCGAACCTCCCGGTGGACGGAGGGAACTGATCATGTGCGTGGGAACGCCGGAATAGACTCGCCAGTATGTACAACTGGGAGCTCCAGCACGCGATCGCGGCGTTCGTCGACAGCATGAAGCCGCACTGGCAGGAGCAGCACGACATGTATATGACGGTGCTGTACGCGTTTGTCGACATGCAGAGCCACCTGTTGACCCTCCTCGGTTATCCGCCGGTGCCGTGACGACGCAAGTCGACGACCAGGCTCCCGCCGCATCCGGAGCCACCCGGCTCGCGGTCGGCCGCGTACTGGCCCAGGTGATCCTCGCCGTCCTGGTCTTGGACGCGCTGCTCACCTTGTCGATCGAGGTGTTGTACCTGCCGACCTATCTCGGGTCCACCGCGTTCCCGATCGCGGCTGCCCTGGCCGGTGCGGTGAACGTGCTGCTCGTCGCGGGCGTGCGGTCGGTCACCCAGCGCACCTCGGCCATGGCACTTCCGCTGGCCGCGTGGGCGTTCGGGTTCCTGATCTGCGCGAGCGTCGGCCCGGGCGGCGACATCCTGCTCGCTAGCGACGGGCGCACCGCGCTGCTGCTGTTCTGCGGACTGCTCCCGCCGCTCGCGTACATCTACTTCCAGATGAACGCCGGCGTGGTCCGCCCGCGCTGACCCCAGTCGAGCCGGACGGCACGGTGGTGATCACGGTGTCCGTGCGCAAGCCGGACCGCCCGGTTGTGCAGCGGACGTGACCACCGGTGGTGGGTTCGAACTGCGCGAGCCGGACTGTGACAGCGACACCGCTATCTTTGCGGACAGTGCCGACCAGGGCCGGACCAGCGAGGCGGGAGGGGCCGCACCGCGAGCTGTCAGCGCGTGCCGAGCCGCCCCGGCGTCACGGCCTCGATGAGCTCCCATGCCTGGTCGATCGGGATGTCGACCACCGCGTAGCGCTTCTTGCCCGCTGCGGTCGCCGCGACCACCGTGGCGACTCCCGCGCGGCGCTGGAAGAAGGTCTGACGCACGGTCCAGCCGATCACACCGGGCGCCTCCAGGCAGTCCCGGTCCCGATCGAGGGATCCGGAGCGGGTGACCAACCAGGTCGGGTTGGTGGCCGTGCGGGAAAGTACGGCGTGGCCGAGGCCGCGATAGCGGTCTTCCGCCAGGGCGATCGCCACCGGAACGGCGAGGCCGGGCAGCAACCACCACCATGGCGAATAGCCCGCTCCGGCCAGGCCGAGGTAGGCCATCGCGACGGCGAGGAGAGCGATCGGCGCGAGTGCGCGCGTGTGCCTGCGCCGCCGTGCGGCCGGGCCGTGCACGACCAACGGTGCGCGGCCCGGCGCCGGACCGGCGTCCGATGCCCCTGCGCCACTGGGCCTCGCGTCCCGGGGGACGGGAATATCGTTGTCGCGCATCTTGTCCGGGGCGAGCAGATGGCTCAGGGTGTGTTCGACCGCGCCGCGCGGTGCCTGCGGCAGTATCTTCTGCCGCGGGTTCTCGCCGGTCATGATCGCCTCTAGCTCGGCGGCGCCCGCTAGGCGCAGTAGCAGCGGTTCCTTCACTGTTGCCCCGCGCAGGCGGGCCAGATCCAGGGTGATCTGCCGCGTGGTGAACAGGCCGTGGCGCAGCTGCAAGGTCTTGCCGTCATCGCTGACGCGCAGCCCGAAATAGGTGGCCAGGTAGTGCGCGCACGCGGCGCCGCTGACCACGAGGACGATCGCGGACAATAGCGCGGCACCGGCGAGCGCCAAGGCCGGCCCGCCGCCGTCTTCCACGTCGTGCACGGCGTCCGACTGGAACACGATCTCGCCGAGTCCGTACTGGAAAGCGACGCCGACGATCGGCGCGACGATCGCGAACCCGGTCAGCGACAGCGGGGCGTAGCGCACCCACGCCGGGCGCCAATGCCCGATCTCATGCGCCGGGGTTCGTGTCGTGGCGAAACCGGCAGAGGCGTTCTCCGGCGGTACTTTTCGTTCCTCGGCTGCATCCACCTGGCCCGCCGTGTGCGCGAGCAGCGCGGTGCGCAAGGGCGGCACCACCTGCGTGTCCAAGGCGTCGAGCTTGAACTGCTCGCCGGAATCGGCCTGCTGCCCCGTCCCGATCGCCAGGACCGCGAGCCCGAGCACCCGATGCAGCAGGTCCGCTTCGATGTCCACCGAACGGATGCGCGATCGCGGCACCGACAGCTTCTTGCGCTGCAGCAATCCGGTCCGCAGCTCGACGTGCGTCGGTCCGACCCGGTACGTCGTGGTGAACCAGCGGGTGAGCGCGAACCCGACGATCAGCACCACCGGGATGATGCTCCACACATGGTTGCCGCTGCTCGTACCGAGGATCACCGAACCGATCAGCACCGGGATGAACCTCACCACCTCGGTGATCGGATGGACCAGCAGCATCCGCTTGTCCAGCCGCTGCCACGGCTGCTCCGCCTGTGCGGTGCCCGCATCAGGAGGATCTGCGGTGCGCTCGCTCATGGCGCCGCCTCGCCGGCGCTCGGCGTCGCCACGAGCGAGGGCTCGGCTGTGCTGGTAGGTCGCTCGCTGCGCTCGCTCATGGCGCCGCCTCGCCGGCGCTCGTTGTCGCCACGAGCGAGTGCTCGGCTGTGTCGGTCGGTCGCTCACTCATGTCGCGTCCCCGCGGTGCTGGGCGGCGATCCGGGTCAACCGGGTCACGGTCTCCTCGGCGATCGGGAGATCGAGGGCGGTGATCTGCACCGCGCCCGCAGAGGAGGCGGTGGTCACGGTGACTGTCGCCAGGCCGAGCAGACGTTCCAGGGGTCCGCGTTCGGTGTCGACCGTCTGCACCCGCGAGATCGGCGCGACCCGGCTCTCCTGGGTGAGCCAGCCGACCCTGGTGTACACCGCCTCGTCGGTCACCTCCCAGCGGTGCACGGTGTACCGCCACCACGGCACGACGCCGATGTTCAGCGCGGCCAGCGCCACCGTGACCAGGAAGACGCCGAGTTGCCAGCCGCGGTGCGCGGAGTCCAGCAGCGCCCACACGATCTGCGCCGCGAAGGGAATCACCCAGGCCATCGCAGCCTGCACGGTCCACAGCAGCTTCGCCTTCGGGCTGGGGCGCCAGGCCGGGTCGGCCAAGATCGTGCGCGACTGCGACATGCTGCCATGGTTGCACGATCGCGCACCCGATGTCGCAGGTAATCGCCCGCGGACCGAGGCGACGTCGTGCGCACCGGCACCACCCCCGGAATAGCCTCGGGCGCCGCACAGTTGTCAACGCTCGACGGCGGCCGCGCCCAGCGTGGGCGCCGCAGTGAGCGCGGCTGGTCCGCTTCGCCTCACTCTCGAGCACTGGAGGGAGACAGTTCCGGATGTGTAGCGCATGATCGAGGGCGTGACCGACCTACCGAACCCGAGCGTCCCGCCGGCGCCGCCCAGTCCATCGGCCATGCGCCGGGCGCTGCGCAGGGCCCGCGACGGTGTCACGTTGAACGTGGACGAGGCCGCGGTGCTGTTGCACGCGACCGGTGACGACCTCGCCGACCTCTGTCGCAGTGCCGCCCGGGTGCGCGATGCGGGGCTCGCCTCGGCGGGCCGTCCGAAGACGATCAGCTATTCCCGCAACGTCTTCATCCCGCTGACGCGCCTGTGCCGGGACAAGTGCCACTACTGCACCTTCGTCACCGTGCCGGGCAAGCTGCGCGCCGAGGGCAAGGGGATGTTCCTCGAACCCGACGAAGTGCTCGACATCGCCCGGCGCGGCGCGGCGCTGGGGTGCAAGGAGGCGCTGTTCACGCTGGGGGATCGGCCCGAGGACCGCTGGCCGGAAGCCGCCCAGTGGCTGGACGAGCGCGGCTACGACTCGACGCTGGACTACCTGCGCGCCGTGTCGATCATGGTGCTGGAGGAGACCGGCCTGCTGCCGCACCTGAATCCGGGTGTCATGTCCTGGGCGGAGATCGCCCGGCTCAAGCCGGTGGCGCAGTCCATGGGCATGATGCTGGAGACCACGGCGACCAGGCTGTTCACCGAGAAGGGCAACTGCCACTACGGCAGCCCCGACAAGGACCCCGCGGTGCGGCTGCGCGCCATCACCGACGCGGGCCGGCTCTCGGTGCCCTACACCACCGGCATCCTGGTCGGCATCGGTGAGACGATGGCCGAGCGAGCCGAGTCGATCATGGCGATCCGCAAGCAGCACAAGGCTTTCGGGCACATCCAGGAAGTCATCGTGCAGAACTTCCGCGCCAAGGACGACACCGCGATGCGGGACATGCCGGACGCGGGCCTGACGGAATTCCTCGCCACCATCGCCGTCACCCGCATCCTGCTCGGACCCGACGTGCCGGTGCAGGCGCCGCCGAACCTGGTGTCGCATGCCGAATGCCGCGCGCTGATCGACGCGGGCATCGATGACTGGGGCGGTGTGTCACCGGTGACGCCCGACCATGTGAACCCGGAGCGGCCGTGGCCGAATCTCGACACGCTGCGCGAGATCACCGAGGCGGCGGGCTATCAGCTGGTCGAGCGCACCTCCGCGCACCCGAAGTACGTGCGGGCGGGCAATCCGTGGGTTGATCCGCGCATCGGCGCGCACGTCGCTGCGCTCACCGATCCGGCGACCGGGTTGGCGAATCCGGATGCGCTACCGGTGGGCCTGCCCTGGCAGGAGCCCGACGAGTCCTGGGAATCGACCGGACGCGTCGACCTCAACACCGCCATCGATATCGATGGCCGCAACACCGAGCACCGCAGCGACGCCGGGCTCGGCCAGGACGTCGTCGGTGCCTTCGGCGACTGGGACACCATCCGCGAGCAGGCGCGCGATCTCGCGGTCGCGACGCCGCGGCGGCTGGACTCGGACGTGCTCGCCGCGCTGCGCGCCGCCGAACGCGACCCGGCCGGGCTCGGCGACGCCGAGTATCTCGCGCTGGCCACCGCCGACGGCGCCGAACTCGACGCGGTCGCCGCACTGGCCGATCAGCTGCGTCGCGACACGGTCGGCGACGACGTCACCTATGTGGTCAACCGGAACATCAACTTCACCAATATCTGCTACACCGGGTGCCGGTTCTGCGCCTTCGCCCAGCGCAAGGGCGACGCCGACGCGTTCACGCTGAGCACGGACGAGGTCGCCGACCGGGCCTGGGAGGCGCACGTCGACGGCGCCACCGAGGTCTGCATGCAGGGCGGCATCGACCCCGACCTGCCGGTCACCGGGTATGCGGACCTGGTGCGCGCGGTCAAGCAGCGGGTGCCGTCGATGCATGTGCACGCGTTCAGTCCGATGGAGATCGTCAACGGCGCTTCGCGCGGCGGCCAGAGTATCCGGGACTGGCTGGTCGCGTTGAAGGAAGCCGGCCTGGACACCATTCCCGGCACGGCCGCGGAGATCCTGGACGACGAGGTGCGCTGGGTGCTCACCAAGGGCAAGTTGCCCACCTCGGCGTGGATCGAGGTGATCACCACGGCGCACCAGGTAGGCCTCCGGTCCAGCTCGACCATGATGTACGGCCACGTGGACAATCCGAAGCACTGGGTCGGGCACCTGCGGGTGCTGCGCGGAATCCAAGACGAGACCGGCGGTTTCACCGAATTCGTGCTGCTGCCGTTCGTCCATCAGAGCGCGCCGCTGTATCTGGCCGGTGCGGCGCGACCCGGACCGACGAACCGGGACAACCGCGCCGCCCACGCGCTGGCCAGGATCATGCTGCACGGCCGGATCCCGAACATCCAGACCAGCTGGGTCAAGCTCGGGACCACTGGAACGCGGGTGATGCTGAACAGCGGCGCCAATGACCTGGGCGGCACGCTGATGGAGGAGACCATTTCCCGGATGGCCGGATCGCAGCACGGCTCGGCGAAGACCGTCGCCGAGCTGGTCGAGATCGCCGCGGGCATCGGCCGACCGGCCCGGGAGCGGACCACGACCTACGGCGTGCCCCGGCACAAGGTCGCCGCACTACCCCTATCCGTTGGCTGACCACTACGATCGTGCCGTGACGGTGAGCTGGCCGGGAGCGCAACAGGAACCCATCACCTGGGAGGCGTTCCTCGATATCGACGAGGATGTCCGGCGTGAGCTGGAGATAGTCGACGGCTATGTCGTGCCGCGGGAGCAGCGAGGCCGCGACCACCAGAAGGTGGGCACGCGGCTGTCGTTGGCGCTCGAACGAGCTGCCGTCGAAGAAATGCGTCGCAGCCGAGAAGGTTCCTGCTACGAGACCAACACGGAAGTCGACGTCCCGCTCTGGGAGGTGCCGCCGACCGCTCGCAAACCCGATGCGGTATTGCATCGATGTATACCGGAGTTCGAGCAGCTTGCCGCAGAACACTGCCTGATCGTCGCCGAGGTGCTGTCGACGTGGTCGGCTCGCCGCGATCGAGTGCACAAGATGAGCGACTATTCCGACGCGGGCATTCCGCACTACTGGCTGGTCAGTTTCGACAAGGTCGGTGCCCTGACGATCGAGCGCTACGCACTGTCCGGGCGCACCGGCCCGTACACGCATATCGGAACATCGCACCGCGATATGGGTCCGGTCGCGGTATCGGTCTCGGATCCGTTTCCGCTGGAACTGCTCTGGTCGGATCTCGAAGTTGCGCCGCAGCTGTAACCAAGGCCGCAGAGAGGGTGCTGTTGTCGCGGTCCTGGCCGTACCCACGTCGTGAGCGGGATTTCGCCGCTGCGACCGCAGCGTATCGCGGGTGGCGGGACATCCGAGTTAGGCAAGGCTGACCAGTAGTAACGTGGGGTGGCCGGGATAGGGTTTTGTCGGGCGGACTATATACCGCAGGCGAGGACAGACTAGGAGAGCGGCAGTGCCGTACATCATCGCTGAACCGTGCGTTGACGTGAAGGACAAGGCATGCATCGAGGAATGCCCCGTTGACTGCATCTACGAGGGTGGTCGCATGCTGTACATCCATCCCGACGAGTGCGTGGACTGTGGTGCATGTGAGCCGGTGTGCCCGGTGGAGGCGATCTTCTACGAAGACGACACCCCGGACCAGTGGAGCGGATACGTGAACGCCAACGTCGATTTCTTCGACGAGCTGGGCTCGCCCGGCGGCGCCACGAAGGTCGGCAAGGTCGACTACGACCCGCCGTTCGTCAAGGAACTGCCCCCGATGGCGAGTGAGTGAGATCTGACGTGTCACCGCGTGGCCGGGTCAGCGGTCAGCTGCCCGATTTTCCCTGGGACACCATCGCTTCGGTCAAGGTGAAGGCCGCCGCTCATCCCGGCGGGATCGTCGATCTGTCCGTCGGCACCCCCGTCGACCCGGTCGATCCCTTGATCCGCGCGGCGTTGAACTCCGTCGCCGAAGTGCCCGGATACCCGACCACGCACGGCACCCCCGAGCTCCGCGCGGCCGCGGTCGACGCGCTGAAGCGGCGCTATGGGATCACCGGTCTCGATCCTGCCGCGGTGCTGCCCGCCATCGGCACCAAGGAACTGATCGCCGGGCTTCCCCGGCTGCTCGGTCTCGGCCCCGGCGACTTGGTGGTCGTCCCCGAGGTCGCGTACCCCACCTACGAGGTGGGCGCGCTGTTGGCGGGCGCACAGGTGCTGCGCGCCGACGGGCTGACCCGGCTCGGTCCGCAGACGCCCGCGCTGATCTACGTGAACTCGCCGTCCAACCCGACCGGCCGCGTACTCGGCGTCGATCATCTGCGCAAGGTGGTCGCGTTCGCGCGCGAACGAGGTGCGATCGTCGCCTCCGACGAGTGCTACCTGGGACTGTCTTGGGAGGGCCGCGCGGTTTCACTGCTCGACCCCGAGGTCTGCGACGGCGACCACACCAACCTGCTCGCGTTGCATTCGCTGTCCAAGACCTCCAACCTGGCCAGTTACCGGGCCGGATTCGTGGCGGGCGACCCGGCCCTGGTAGCCGAGCTGCTCGAGGTGCGCAAGCACTCCGGCATGATGGTGCCCTTCCCGATCCAGGCCGCGATGACGGCCGCGCTGAGCGACGACGCGCATGAGTCGCAGCAGCGTGAGCGGTACCGGGCACGCCGCGATGTGCTGCGAAAGGCACTGGTGGAGGCCGGTTTCCGGATCGATCACTCGGAGGCGGGCCTGTACCTGTGGTCGACACGCCGCGAGCCGTGCCGTACCACGCTGGACTGGCTGGCCGACCGCGGCATCCTGGCCGCGCCCGGCGACTTCTACGGCCCCGGCGCGGCCGCGCACGTGCGCATCGCGCTCACCGCGACCGACGAGCGCATCGCCGCAGCGGCCGAACGCCTCACCGCCGGCTGAGGGCGGGGCGGCTCGCGCTGATCCTGACCGGCGAGCGTGTCGGCAGCCGCGCGCGTCGCGCCGGGAGAGCTAGCCTGTGGTATGGACGCTGTCACGGTTGTCCCCACGCCGAGTAATGAGCCGGTGCATTCCTACGCGCCGGGCACGCCGGAACGCGAGCTATTGATCGGCAAACTTGCTGAGCTGACCGCCGAACCGGTCGACGTGCCGCTGGTGATCGGCGGCAAGCACCGGCCGGGCATCGGCGAACGACACGACATCGTTGCGCCGCATCGGCACCGACACGTGCTGGGGACCTATACCGACACCACGCATTCGGAAGCACACGGAGCCATCGACGCCGCAATGGCGGCCGCACCGGGTTGGCGGGCGCTGCCGTTCGAGGAACGCGCCGCGGTGCTGTTGCGCGCGGCCGACCTGCTGGCCGGCCCGTGGCGGGAGACCGTCGCCGCCGCTACCATGCTCGGCCAGTCGAAATCCGCCCAGCAGGCCGAGATCGACGCGCCGTGCGAATTGGTCGACTTCTGGCGGTTCAACGTGTCCTTCGCGCGCGGCATCCTCGCGCAGCAGCCGCAGTCCAGCGCCGGGATGTGGAACCGGATGGACTACCGGCCGCTCGAGGGGTTCGTCTACGCGATCAGCCCCTTCAATTTCACCGCGATCGCCGGTAATCTGCCGACCGCTCCCGCGCTGATGGGCAACACCGTGGTGTGGAAGCCATCACCCACCCAGACCTTGTCGGCGTTCCACACGATGCGGTTGCTGGAGGCGGCGGGCCTGCCACCCGGCGTGATCAACATGGTCACCGGGGACGGTGTGCAGCTGTCGGAGGTGGCGCTGACCGATCCTCGGTTGGCCGGTATCCATTTCACCGGCTCGGCCAAGACGTTTCAGCATCTCTGGCAGCAAGTCGGCGCGAATATCGGCCGCTACCACGGCTATCCGCGTCTGGTGGGGGAGACCGGCGGTAAGGACTTCATCGTCGCGCACTCCTCCGCCGATCCGGATACGTTGCGCACCGCCCTGATTCGCGGCGCCTACGAGTATCAAGGCCAGAAGTGCTCGGCGGCATCGCGCGCCTATATCGCGCGATCGGTGTGGCGTGCGATGGGTGACGACTTCCTGCACGTCGCCGAGGAGCTGAGCTATGGCGACGTCGCGGATCTGTCGAATTTCGGTGGGGCGCTGATCGATCGACGGGCGTTCGACAAGAATGTAGCGGCCATCCAGCGAGCCAGGGATGCCGGTCTCACCATTCCGGTCGGCGGCACCTACGACGACAGCGAAGGCTGGTTCGTCCGGCCGACCGTGTTCCTGACCGACAACCCCCACGACGAATCCTTCGCGACCGAATACTTCGGACCGATTCTGTCGGTGTACGTCTACGACGACGCGGAACCCGGCGCGTACAGCGCCATTCTCGCCGAGGTCGAGTCCGCCGCGCCTTACGCGCTGACCGGCGCGGTGTTCGCACGAGACCGAAACGCGATCGAACAGGCCGACGCCGCACTGCGATTCGCGGCGGGCAACTTCTACGTCAACGACAAGCCGACCGGTGCGGTGGTGGGCCAGCAGCCGTTCGGTGGCGCCCGCGCCTCCGGTACCGACGACAAGGCAGGCTCGCCGCTGAACTTGCTGCGCTGGGTCGCGCCGCGCACGATCAAGGAGACCTTCGTTGCGCCGGTCGAATACCGCTACCCGCACATGGACACGTGATACCGCCGCTGCGGACCTACACCAGCGATTTCCCCAACCGCATCCGGATGCGCAGGTCGGCCAGATAGGCATTGAGCGGGAACATCCGCACCGGCCTCGGCAGCCGGGTCTGCACCGCCGCGATGGCCCGCAGCAGCCGATCGAAGCGACGCTGATCGCGCTCGGTCCAGGTCATGCCCATCTCGTTGCGCAGGTGCTGGGGCAGCAGGCCGGTGACGACGAACCGCTGCAGCCTCGCGAAGACCGCCTGCACCGGACGCGGCATCATCTTCAGATCGATCAGATCTTCGAAGTAGTCCCGCAGGGCCGGTTCGATGGCGCGTTGCTTCAGGTTCTCATCCCAGTACCGTTGGAACTCGGCACGATTCGCGGGCCACATCTCCCGCCGCATCTGCAATGTGGTGCCAAGGCGGGCGGCGTAGTGATAGAAGGCGTCAGCGGTGGCGGGGTCCATCGGGCCGTGCATCCGGGTGTACAGATCGTCGATGCCCCAGTACAGGCACGCGGCCACCCACAGTTGCAGGTTCGGGTCGAAGGCGTTGTATTTCACCGGGCTTGCCGCGGTGGAGTGCACCGGGCGGTGCGAGACATTGACCGCCGCGCGGTAGGCGGCGCGTTCGGCGTCCGAACCCAGGAGCGCGACGGCGAGGTAGGTCAAGGTGGTGCGCAGCCGCTTGACCGGGTGCAAGGTCACCTTGCCGCTGTCGACGGTGCTCTCCAAGACACCGCGGCCCACCGGCCGCAGGCTCAGCTGCAGGATGACATTGGCGGTGCCGCCGAGGAACGCGGCGATTCCGTCCAGATATTCCGCGACGGTCTCCGGGGTCAGAATCGGGTCCGGATCCGGCTCGTGCTCGGTGGTGCCCAGCGGCGCGGTCATCGTTGACCTCGTCTTTCGGTATCCGCCCGACCCAGAGCCGAGCAATGAGAAGATTATGCCCTCATCTTCTCATTCTCTTGTCAGCCCTGTCAATCGGCGCGGAACTGCCGTGATGGTATGCGATGCTGGAAGTGTCATTGTTTCGCCGACGCGGAGAGGGTGGAGGCATGGCCACGCTGACCAGACTGCTGCCGCTCGTGCGCAGCTCGGCACCGGAGGACCGCAATCAGGCCCGTGTGCTGGACGCGGCGCTGGTGGCGTTCCTGGACTTCGGCATCAAACGCACCAGCATGGTCGAGGTCGCGCGTCGTTGCGGGCTGTCGCTGGCCACGCTCTACCGGCGCTTCGCCAGCAAATCCGATCTGATCAAAGCCGTCGGGCTGCGCCAGACCCGGGAGTTCATCGAGGAAGTCGACGCCGCGCTGCAACGGCAGGTCGATCGCGACGCGAGTGCCGAGGATCAGATCGTCGAGTTGTTCGCCGCGTTCATCACCGGCCTGCGCGGAAACCGGCTGATCCACCGGCTGCTGGCGACCGAGCCCGAACTCGTGCTGCCCTACCTCACCACCGAAGGCGCCCCCGTCATCGAACTCGGCAGGGACTACCTCGCCGAGTTCATCACGCGGTTACAGCGCGAGGGCAAGCTGCCGGAGTACGACCCGGAGCCCTTGGCCGAGATGATCGCCCGCACAGCGCTTTCGCTGGCGCTCACCCCGCAAACGGTGATCCCGCTCGGCGACGACGCCGCGATCCGGCAGTTCGCGCGCGACCACGTGGTGGTGTCGTTCCGGGTGCCGTAGCGATCTCGGGATCGGCGCGAGCCTGGTCAGCGGAAGTGCGGTTGCCCGCTCATCATCGCGCCGAGCGCGGCGAGGACGTCGGCGGTCTGCTCGGCCGCGGTGCCGCGGGTGTGCGCCGTCACCGCGAAGCCGTTGCCGTAGGACGCCGAGGCGACCTCCGGCTCGCCGAAATCCGACCAGCCCCATTTGGTGCCGAGCACGAACGGCCAGCGTGCGGTGCCCCAATCCTGTTCGGTGCCGTCTTGGGCCATGGAGCCCGCGGCGGCCATCCACTCGAAGATCGGCGATCCTGGGTCGGCGCGCAGTTTGGCGACGAGGAAGTCGGATACGTTCGCGACGCTCGTCGCCCCGGCGCCCCAGCTGGGACCCGGAACCGTCTCGGTGAGGCCGTACTCCTGGGCGATGGCGGCGACCGCCTGCGGATATTTGGCCTCCATCTGGCCGGCGGCCGCGTCGTCGGAATAGCGGATCATCCGTTCGGCCAAGGCGCGGTCTTCGGCTGAGCCGTCGCCGTGGCGCAGGGCGTAGTCGGCCATGAACAGCTTGGCCAGCGACAGGCTCGAGCGCGATTCGTGTTCGTTGGCGGTGCCCCATCCGATGCCGAAGGTGGTGCGCACGGAGATCGCGGTGCGAGGCGGCACGGAAGCGGCGCCGCTCTCTTCGGGTTCGGCCCCAGCGACCGGCGCGAACAGTGCCAGGCACGCGCCTGCGATGAGCGCGGTCATCGTCATTCGATAGCCCATCTTTCCTCCTGGCTCGCGACAGCTGGATCGGACTACTGGAGCAGCGATTGCCCAGCGATTGCCGGAGTGAAACGGGTGGACCCGATCCGATCGCCTCAGACCAGGCGCAGGCCGAGCCGCCGCCGGATGCGCATATCCAGCAGATAGGCGTTGAACGGGAAGACGCGGATCGGCCGCGGCAGCCTGGCCTCCGCGGCGCCGACGGCGCGCAGGATGTAGCGGAGCGCGCGCTCGTCGCGTTCGGTCCAGGTCAGACCCATCTCGTCGCGCAAGTGCTGGGGTAGCAGGCCCGTGACGAAGAACCGGTGCAGCCGGGCGAATGCCAGTTGCGCCGGTCGGGGCAACATGTGCAGGTCGATGAGGTCGTAGAAGTAGGCGCGAACGGTCGGGTCGATGCTGGTTGCCGCGAGGTTCGCAGCCCAGTACTCGTCGAAGGCGCGCCGGTCGGCCGGCCACATGGATTCGGGCATTTGCAGTGTGGTGCCCAGCCGGGCGCCGAGCCGGTGGAAGGCGTCGGCGGCCGCCTCGTCCATCGGGCCGTGCATCCGCTCGTACAGATCCTTCCCGCCCCAGTGCAGGCAGGCCGCGACCCATAGTTGCAGAGCGGGGTCGAAGGCGTTGTAGCGCACCGGGCTCGACTCGGTCGAACGGACCGGGCGATGCGAGACGTTGACCGCCTCTCGGTAGGCGGCACGCTCCTCGTCGGTGCCGAGCATCGCCACGGACAGGTAGGTCAGAGTGGTCCGCAGACGCTTGACCGGGTGCAGCATGACCTTCCCGCTGTCGACCGTGCTCTCGACTACGCCATAGCCGACCGGTGGTGCGCTGAGCTGCATGATGACGTTCGCGGTGCCGCCGAGGAATCCGGCGATGCCGTCGATGTACTGCCCGATGTCGAAGGAGTCCGGCGATTCGGGCCGATGCGTCGCGCGAAGTGGCTTGGTCATCGTTGACCTCGCAGGAACTGAGAAGGCTATGCAACAACTTTCTCACCGCGTCAGCGGGGTGTCAACGATCCGCGACGCGGTGCCCGGCCGGATGTCGCAGGGGAGCCGACGAAGTAGCGTGGTCGAATGCCGTTCGCCCCACCGCTGCTGCTCAGTTCGCTGAACCCGCTCGCCGTCGCGGGCGGAGCGGACATCCCCGACGCCGTCACCATCGACGGGACCATCCTGTCGCGCAGCGACCTGCTCGGCGCCGCCACCTCGGTAGCCGAACGCGTCGCGCGCGCGGAGCGGGTGGCGGTGCTGGCCGAACCGACCGTGGAGACCGTCCTCGCGGTGGTCGGCTGCCTGATCGCGGGCGTCACGGTGGTGCCGGTGCCGCCGGACTCCGGCACCGCGGAGCGGGCCCACATCCTCGCCGACTCGGGCGCGCAGGCGTGGCTGGGGAAGGCGCCGGAGGACAGTGAGCTGCCGCGGGTGCCGGTCCGGCGGCACGCCAGGTCCTGGCATACCTATCCCGAACCCGACCCGGCCACAACGGCTTTCGTGCTGTACACCTCGGGTACCACGGGTCTGCCCAAGGGTGTCGTGTTGAGCCGCGGCGCCATCGCGGCGGGCCTGGACGCGCTCGCCGACGCGTGGGCATGGACCGCGAACGACGTTCTGGTACATGGACTCCCGCTGTTCCATGTGCACGGTCTGATCCTCGGCGTGCTCGGCCCGCTGCGGGTGGGCAGTCCGCTGATCCACACCGGTAAGCCGACTCCGCAGGCGTACGCGGAAGCCAAAGGTTCGCTGTACTTCGGCGTGCCCACCGTGTGGTCGCGGGTTGTCGACGACCCCGACGCGGCAAAGCAATTGGCCGACGCCCGGCTGCTGGTTTCTGGAAGCGCGCCGCTGCCGGTGCCCGTATTCGACCGGCTGCGCGAGCTGACCGGGCACGCGCCGATCGAGCGCTACGGCATGAGTGAGACCATGATCACGTTGTCCACCCGGGCCGACGGTGAGCGCAGGCCGGGCTGGGTCGGCACGCCGGTGCGCGGTGTGCGAACCCGGCTCGTGGACGAGTCCGGCGCCCCGGTCCCGCACGACGGGGAAAGTATCGGCGGCCTCCAAGTGCTCGGCCCGATGCTCTTCGACGGCTACCTGAACCGTCCGGAGGCCACCGCGGAGAGCTGGACCGACGACGGCTGGTTCCGCACCGGCGACGTCGCCGTCATCGACCCGGAGGGCTTCCACCGCATCGTCGGCCGGGAATCGGTGGACCTGATCAAGTCCGGCGGCTATCGCGTTGGCGCGGGCGAGGTGGAGACGGTGCTGCTCGGCCACCGCGCCGTCGCGGAGGCCGCGGTCGTGGGACTGCCCGATGATGACCTCGGCCAGCGCATCACCGCCTTCGTCGTCCTGCGCGGCGCGGCCACCGAACGCGAATTGATCGACCACGTGGCCGAACAACTTTCGGTGCACAAACGTCCCCGTGAGATCCGCGTGGTCGACGCCTTGCCGCGCAACGCCATGGGGAAGGTGCAGAAGAAGTTGCTGAGCTGAGGGGATCGATCGGTTGACCTCGAGTGAGGTCAAGGTTCTACGGTCGCCACATGACTTCGACGCTGACCACCGAACAGATCGATTACCTGCACACCCAGCGCCTCGGCCGCCTGGCCACCGTCCGCCCCGACGGCACTCCGCAGAACAACCCGGTCGGCTTCCGCTACAACGCCGACCTCGGCACCATCGACATCGCGGGCTGGAACATGGGTGCCTCCTGGAAATTCCGCAACCTGACCACGAACTCCCACGTCGCATTCGTCGTCGACGACGTCGCCTCGGTCCAGCCCTGGCGCGTCCGCTGCCTGGAAATCCGCGGCACCGCCGAAGCGCTCACCGACGTCGATCCCTACATGGCGGGAGTCTCTCGCGAAATGATCCGCATCCATCCGGACCGCGTCATCGCCTTCGGTTTGACGGAAGAGGCCCTGGACAACGCCTGACCGCTCCGGGCGGCGTGCACTCAGATCTCGGCAGCCCGGTCATTGGAAGCTGATCGTTCTTCCTGTGCACGCCGCCGACTCGCGAGGCGTGCTTACTCAAAACCCGTGCTCACCGTGGTCAACGGCCCCGCCGTCGGCTGCTCCTTCGCCGTCGCCACGGACGGGACCGTAGCCCATGGGGTCGGCCTATGGAACCAGCGTCGTGGCGTCAAATCCTCGCGGGGCGCGCACCACGGCGCCGTGGACGCAGCTGGTACAGGCGGTACCAGGCCAGCGCGAGGAAGAGGACCCCTAGACCGGCCGTGACGCCCATATCGAGCAGCCACGTGCCGAGGGTGTGTTTCCACAGCGGGTCGGCTGCGCCGGTGTGCGGTGAGAGGTTGTCGAGGTCGAGGGTGGCGGCTCCCGCGCCGTAGCCCCAACGGGACGGCGATAGGTAGGACAGTTGGTCCAGGACGGGTGTCCCGGGGAGCCGCACCAGACCGCCGGTGAGCACCAGCTGCGCCATCGACAGCACGATCAGCAGCGGTAGCGTCTTCTCCGAGGTGTTCACCGCCACCGACACGAGCAAGCCCAATGCCAGCGATGCGACGCCGATCGTCGCCATCGCCAGGATCAGCTCCAGCTCGACCGAGGTGAACACCCCTTTCGCCGGCATGGTCTCACCAATGGTGCCGATGAAGAACAGCACCACCGACTGAAGGATGGTGATCACCCCAAGGACCAGGAGTTTGGACATCAGGTAGACCCCGGACGACAAGCCCGCCGCGCGTTCTCTGCGGTAGATCGTCTGCTCTTTGACGATCTCGCGAATCGAGTTGCCGGTGCCGACGAAGCATGCGGCGAAGATCAGAATCATGAGCTTGGTCGGGGCATCGGTGTTGGTTCCCGGCGACCCGGTGAAACCCTCGCCCGACGGTATCGCGACGATCAAGCCACCGAGCAGCAGGGGCATCACGCCGAGCAGCGCCAGATAGCTCCGGTCCGAGGCGATGACCGCCAGATATCGCCTGCACAGTGTGCTGAGCTGGCTGAGCTTGGACTGCGGCGCCGGCGGCGGCGCCGGTGGGCGCTGCGTTTCCGCTGGGCCGACTTCGTCGGTCAGTCCGACCGCCACGTACTGCTGGAAGCGTGGCGAAGCCCGGAATTCACCGGCCCAGTCGCGGTCCTCCTCGCGGTCGAACGCCTGGAACACCTCGGCCCAGCTGCGCTGCCCGAACTGCTGCAACCCCTCCTCCGGGGGCCCGTAGTAGGCCAGCCGCCCGCCGGGCACCAGAACCAGCAAGCGGTCACAGGCATCGAGATTCGCGACGCTGTGCGTGACGACGATGACCGTCCGCCCGTCATGCGCCAGTTCGGACAGCATCTCCATGACCGTTTTGTCCAGGCCAGGATCGAGGCCGGAGGTCGGTTCGTCGAGGAACAACAGGGACGGCTTGGTCAGCAACTCCAATGCGACGCTCACGCGTTTGCGCTGCCCGCCCGAAAGCCGATCGATGCGGGTATCGGCGTGCCGCGCCAAACCGAGTTCCTCGAGGACCTCGTCGACCCGCTGCTCCCGCTCCTCGCTGCCCGTGTCACCGGGGAAGCGCAGTTCGGCCGCGTAGAGCAGGGCGCGCCGCGTCGGAAGCTGGCTGTGCAGGATGTCCTCCTGCGGGACCAGCCCGATGCGATGCCGGAGCTCGTCGTAATCGGTGTACAGGTCGCGTCCGTCGTAGCGAACCGTCCCCTCCGTCGCGGGCCGCAACCCGGTGACCGCGCCGAGCAGCGTCGACTTGCCCGCTCCACTGGGCCCGATGACGCCGACGAGCGAGCGCTCTGGGATCGGGAAGCTCACCTCGTCGAGCAGCACCTTGCCTTCCGGAGTCCGGACGATGAGGTTCTGCACGGAGACCGACACGTCGCCGGTGTCGACGGTCTCGCGCAGTTCGTCGCCGACCAGCCGGGCCGTGGTGTGCCCCATGCCGATCAAATCGGATTCGGAGAGGTCTGCGGTGTGGACCCGGGAGCCGTTGACGTAGGTGCCGTTGTGGCTGTCGAGGTCGACGATCCGGTATCTGCCCGCGCCGATCGTACGCAGCTCGGCGTGATGGCGGGAGACCATGAGGTCATTCACCACGATGTCGTTATCGGCCGCGCGCCCGATCCGCATGGTGGGCGAGGTGATCCGGACTACCGTCCCGGCGGCCGCTGGAGCCGACGATCGCGAAACCCGGCGGGGCAGGCCCGGCTCGAACTTCGTGACCGTCGCTTCGTCGTCGAGTTGGTATCCGGGATCGGGGACGATCATCGTGTCGCCACCGACGTCACCGCCCGGCTCGGGCCCGGGTCCCGGTTGTCCCTCTACGGAACAGGCCAACTGCTCACCGTCGACGGCGTGACCGAGCTGAAACGTCTCGTCGTGGTCGATCAGCATCCGCTCGACTCGGTGACCCTCGAAAAAGGTCCCGTTGAGGCTGCCCCTGTCCTCGATTTCCCAACCGCCCGAACCGCGCTCCAGAACGGCGTGCAACGAAGATACCCGCGGATCGGTCACAACAATGTCGGCTGCCGGATCGCGACCGACGTTGTATGCACCCCCAGCGCGAAGCCGATAGACGCGTTCTCGTGTCTGTACCACAAGAACCGGCCCGTCGGGGAATTCCGTGGAAGACTCATCCGACATAGCGCGAGTATACGACTGAGTCGCACTGTCGCCGCAATAGTCGGCTCGCCCGCCAGCCAGTCGCGGCGTCCGTTTTCCTCCTGTGTCGCGCTCTTCTCCAAACCTTGCTGACCAGCGCGAATGCACACGATGAGCCGCCCAGGCGACCGCATCCTGCCACTGGAAAACGGGCAGCGAAGCCGCCGAACAGGACACCTGACCACGCCGGGCGGAAAATGCGTCGGAATTCGCGATCCGTGCCCGATCATGCAGACGCGCAATCTAAACGCAAGGTCGATCTCGAATGTTTCCCAAATTGTTTCCATCGCGCGAATTCTGTTACTTCGCGAATTCCTTGCCGACAGCGAGGGATGCCGATATAGATCGGCTTTCCCCTTACGAGCGGCGGCAGAGCCCCTGTTATGTGCCGTACACACGGCAGGCGCTCCTGCAACCTTCACAGACATCCGTGACGCCACCGGTGCTGCGGACGATTGCGGGCGGCACCAGCACTCCAGCCCCGGCCGAGGGCCGATTTCGCCGTGTCGGGTGAACACCGAAAACCGGCTCCTGCAAGGTCATCCATCGTTTCGCGGTGGAGTGCGGAGCACCGCGGCACGGCCAGGCCCCGGAGTAGGCTACCGGAGTGTCGTCCTCACAGGTCGCCATAGTTCTCGCCGTGAGCGCGGCCGTATGTATTGCGCTCGGGGCGGTGATCCGCCAGCGTGCCGCGGCACGGTCGGCCGATACGCCCGAATCTCCCGGGCTCATGGGTGGCCTGCTCCGCTCGCCCGACTGGTGGCTGGGAACGCTTGTAGGCGCCGGCGGATTCGCCTTCCAGGCGGCCGCATTGGGCAGGGGTGCGCTGATGCTCGTGCAGCCCCTGCTGGTGCTGTCGCTGCTGTTCGTGCTGCCGCTGGGCGCGTGGCTCAACGGGCGCTCGGTTTCGGCCGGCGACTGGGCCTGGGCGCTGGCCCTGACCGCCGGGATCGCGATTCTGGTGGTGGTCGGCGACCCCCGGCCCGGCGAACCGCACGCCGAGGCGTTGCACTGGGTACTCGTGGGGATCATCGCCATTCCGTTGTTCGCCGCCGCGCTGCTCGCTGCCCGTGCCTGGCCGGGGCCGCGGCGGGCGGTCCTGCTCGGCCTGTGCTCCGGCGCGCTGTTCGGCCTCGCCGCCGTGCTCGTCAAGGGCGTGGTCTCGACCGCAGGCCGTGGCGCGAACGCCGTGCTCGTCTCGGCCGAGACATACGCGCTGATTGTCATCGGTCTCGCCGGCACGGTGCTGCAGCAATACTCGTATCGGGCCGGAAGCCTGCACGCATCATTCCCGGCGGCGACGGTCGTCGAACCCATGGTGGTCGCAACCCTCGGATTCCTGGCCCTCGGCGAATACCTGGACGTGAACATCGAACTCGTCGCGGTACTGGTTGCCGCGCTCGCAACGGTGGTCTTCGCGACGGTCGCGCTCGCGCGCAGCAAAACCATCGACGCCGTCCCGGCCGACCCCGGCTCGCCGGGCCACACGCCGCAGTGGGACGCCCCACCGCAGCTCCGCCGCGACAGCTCGTAGCTTCCGCCGCACCGCACTCCGTCCGGTGAGCGCTCCGGGACGGTATCCCGGTGTGAAAACCCTTCCCCCACAGCACTATGCGGCCGACAATGCTCAGTGTTCCCGTGACGTGTCCGGCCGCATTCGACCGGCGTCGATCAGCGTTTGCCGTGCTGCCGCCTTGCGCGGGCAGTCTTGTACGCGGCATTCCCTGTGGCGCTGCATGGTGGCGTGCGCCTCGGGCACGCTGAGCGGGTAGTCGGGTGCCCCATGCGGCCACCCCCGCGGCCCCAGCCCGGCGTCGGCGGGCAGTGCATCCCCGGCCTGGATACGTTGGCGCTCGGCTCGCCACTCGGCCTGTACGCGGTCGATGATCGCCTGCGGCGATGTCTCGTCGGGCTCGGCTTCCCGCCACCAGTTGAATCCCACCACTTCACCCCTGTCGTATTCGCTGTCTGTTGGTGGCGCCCGGCGCCGAGGGCTTTCGCCACCGACCGGCAGCTCACTGCGGTCGGTGTGCCGATGCGAGGCACGGCATCGACCCGGCGCCGGGGCCTGGTTCCGAGACTCACACGGGGCGTACCAGCCGAAGTGACAGTTCTCTGCCAGTTGCCCGCGTTGCCCAGCGAATGCCGATAGGCTTGAAATCAACCAAGAGGTCTGGCCGAATTAGGGGGCTTCGCAGTGACATTCGTCGGTATCGGTGCCCGAATCAGCGCCGAACGAAAGCTTGCCGGGTTGACCCAGCCCCAACTTGCGAGCCGCGCGGGATACAGCGTGAGCATGGTGCGAGCCGTCGAGCAGAGTCGCGAACCGGCGTCGCCTGGATTTGTGGCAGCTGCCGCGAAAGCGCTGGGTATCGAGCCGGAGCAGCTGACCGGGGCTCCGTACTACGACACTCTTGAAGAGGATGGTCCCCTGGAAGGGCTCACCGAGCTGCGTGCCATCCTGGCCGAAGGCACTTACGTCCGGCAGATCGAACCACCGCCACTTACGCAACTTGTCGCCGACCTGGACGCAATCAACCGCTTGTATCGCAACGACAAAGGCCGCATTGCCCTTGCCCGGCTACCGATACTGATTCGCCAGTTGTACGGTGCACTGCACGCAGCTACCGGCGATGCCGATCGTGGTCGAGTCTTCTCGCTCTTGGCGCACGCCTACATCCAGTCGGAGCGGCTGACTCACCGATTCGGCTTCATGACGCTCACGTTGCCGTCGCTGGACGGTTTGGAATGGGCGGCGGCCCAAGCCGACGATCCGCTGTACGCCGTGCAAGCCAAGCCCCGACGGGCAAAGGTGCTGATGTACTACGGATCCAACGACGTAGGACTCCAACTGGTCGAAGGGGCTCTCGACCAGATCGGCGGCGATGATCCGGCCTCTTCCGAAGTGCTCGGATTCAGCCACCTGTCCGGGGCGATTATCTCCGCGCGAGATCGTCGACTCGACATCGCTCGCGACCATATCAGCGAAGCTCGGAAACTGGCCCGGCACATCTCGGGCGAATGCGACTCCTACGGAACGCTGTTCAGCCAGGCGAACACCGAAATCCATTCCTGTGCTGTCGAGTTGGAAGCGGGCGACCCTGGCAAAGCGGCCCGTGAAGGATCGGCGTTGAAGCTACCCGACGACGTCGCACCGCCACGGGCAGGCCATCACTGGCAGGACACAGCCCGTGCCTGGCTACTCGCCGGGCGCACGGACAACGCGCTCAAAGCGCTGAATGTGGCCCGTCGCGTGGCTCCCCAGCAAACCAAGCTGCACCCAAACGTTCGCGAAACGCTGTACGGGATCGCCGCAGCCGAACGTCGGCGCAGTGACAGCCTCGGCGCATTCGCTCGATGGGTCGGCGTCACTCTCTGATCCGGATGGAGCCCGCCGATCGCGCTGCGCTGAGACCATGAATCCGTGAACGAGAACGGAGAACCCGTCCTGTACGCGATCGTGACTGGGGCACGCGTCGCCCGAGACGTTGACAAGCTGGTTGATCTGGCCACGGCAGACGGTTGGGATGTGTGCGTGATCGCGTCACCGAACGGTCTCCGCTTCATCGACGCCGATGCTCTTGCGGCCAAGACGGGCCACCCGGTGCGCAGTGCATACAAGGAACCTGACGCCCCGGATGTCCTGCCGCCAGCCGACGGAATGATCGTCGCGCCGATCACCTCCAACTCACTCGCGAAGTGGGCGGCAGGTATCTCCGATACTTTGCCGCTCGGACTACTGGTCGAAGCCGTGGGGCTAGGGCTACCACTGGTGGCAGTGCCTTTCGCAAATCGAGCACTGCTCAGCTTCCCTGCCGTGCAAGAAGCAGTGCACAAGCTCTCTGGGTGGGGCGTGACCATGCTGACCGAAGATTCCCCGCACGAGCCGAAAGCAGGCAGCGACTACATCAACCGCTTCCCATGGATCGCCGCATGGCGGGCGTTGCTTGATCACCCTCGGCTCTCGGTCGGCCTTTAGTGCTGTCTTGCGGTGTTCGAGCGGCGCATGGTCCAAGTCGAGATGGCGGCAGCCGAGCTGACCATCCAGCCGGTTCGCCCCGACCGCCGCTGCGGCGCGAAATCCGAGGCAAGGCAATAGAACTCGTCGACGCCGCAGGCATACCCCGGCACTGATTTCCTGTCGGTGGGCATGGGTACTGTGCCCGCATGCCCACCGTCCTGCACGAGGTGATCATCGACCTGTTCCGGCAACGCCCGCGACTGGCTGCCGACCTATTGGCGCTCGTGATGGATTCTCCACTACCCGAATTCGACCATGCCCGACTGGAATCCGGCGATTTCCCTGACATCGACCCGACCGAATACCGAGCAGATGCCGTCGTAGTCCTGGCCAACGGGACCGATCCCGCCCTCGGGGTCATTATCGAGGTGCAGCTGCGGCCAGACCTGGTAATGGCCGTTCTCCCAAAGGCGGCCCGGCACTTCTTGGAGAGCCTCATGACGACCGGCACCTATGAATACAAGAGCGAGTTCGCCCGGCGTTACTACTCCAGGGGCAAGGCCGAAGGCCGGGCCGAAGGTGAGGCCGCGGCACTGTTGCGCATTCTGCGGACCCGCGGCTTCACGATGTCCGAAGCCATCGCTAGCCGCATTGCCGAGTGCACCGATCTCGACCAGATCAACATCTGGATAGACCGCGCTGTTACCGCCGACAGTCTCGATGAGATCTTGGCGGAACACCCGAAGCCGTAATACGCACGCGTCGGCAAGCGCGCAGCCAACTACGCTGCGCGGTTGCCGGGCGACGCGGGACCTGGCGAACCGCTCAGCAGCTTCCGGTGTCCCCGGGACCTCAGTCGTTCGCGTGCAGGTCGGCGTTGAGCTCGATGCCGGTGCCCTTGCGGGGGACCACCTCGACCGCGCCGGTGGTGGAGTTGCGGCGGAACAAGAGGTTGTCGCGGCCCGACAGTTCGGCGGCCTTGACCTTGGTGCCGTCCGGGGTGGTGACCTTGGTGCCCGCGGTGAGGTAGAGGCCCGCCTCCACGACGCAGTCGTTGCCGAGGGGGATGCCGAGGCCGGAGTTCGCGCCGAGCAGCGAGCGTTCGCCGATGGAGATCACGGTGGTGCCGCCGCCGGAGAGTGTGCCCATGGTGGACGCGCCGCCGCCGATGTCGGAGCCGTCGCCGACTACGACGCCCGCGGAGATGCGGCCCTCGACCATGGAGGCGCCGAGAGTGCCCGCGTTGAAGTTCACAAAGCCCTCGTGCATGACCGTGGTGCCGGAGGCCAGGTGTGCGCCGAGGCGGACCCGGTCGGCGTCGCCGATGCGCACGCCCGATGGCAGCACATAGTCGACCATGCGCGGGAACTTGTCGACGCTGTACACCGTGACCGGGCCGCGAGCGCGCAGCTTGGCGCGAGTGGCCTCGAAGCCCTCCACAGCGGCGGGGCCGTGGTTGGTCCACACTACGTTGGTCAACAGGCCGAACTGGCCGTCCAGGCTCACCTCGTGCGGCTTGACCAGGCGATGCGAGAGCAGGTGCAGGCGCAGGTAGACGTCGTGCGCGTCGACCGGGGCGGCGGACAGGTCGGCGACGGTGGTCTGCACCGCGATCACGTCGACCCCGCGGGCGTCGTCGAAGCCGAGCAGCGCCGCGTACTCGGCGGGCGCCTCGTCCAGTCGCTTGGTGCCGGTCTCGGAGAACTCGCCCAGCTGCGGGTTCGGGTACCACGTGTCCAGCACGGTCCCGTCCGCGGTCACGTTGGCGATACCGACTGCTGCTGCTCCCTGGATGCTCACGTCACTAGAGGTTACCCACCCGAGGCGAACGAGTGTGCGGGTGCTCCGGGCCGCACGCTCCCTTCGCCCGCCCTGCCGAGGCGCATGGCCGGTCTGCCGAATGTCCGCGTCGCAACCCGGAGGAGACGCCGCGGCGTTGAACGAACCGTGGCGTTGCGACCACTCCGGGGCGTTGTACGGCTTGTCACTTGGTGTGGGATGTGGATGTCTGCTCGACGAGGGTGGCGGTGGCGCGGTCGAGGAATTCGCAGAACTGCTGGTGCTCCTCGGGGGTGAAGCGGTCGGTGAGGGCGCGTTCGAGCACGATGACTTCCTGGTAGGCGCGCTCGAGCAGGTCACAGCCCGCTGGCGTGAGGCCGGCGATCATGACTTTGGCATGCACCGGGGACGGATTCCGGTCGATGAGTCCCTTGTTCTGCATCCCAGCCAGGACGGTGGCCATGCTCTGCTGGGTGACCCCGCAGGCGCGGGCCAGTTGAGCGCCGGACATGTCGTCCTCGCGCGACAGGGTCAGCAGCACGGCGTACTGGATCATGGTCAGCCCGTAAGCGCGCAGCACCGTCTCGTGATGGCCCATCAGCGCCTGTTCGGCGCGACGGATCCGGGTGCATACGTACTCCTCGACAGGCACGTCCGTCATGACACAACCTTCTAAGTTGACTCAGGTATTTGATAATGCTTTAGTTCCTGTATCAGGATACTGATTCAAGACAAAGGGTTGTATGTGATGAAGGCTGTTGTTCTGGACACCGACGATCAGTTCCGGCTCTCGGAGATGCCCGAACCCGTAGCCGGTCCGGGCGAGGTCGCGATCCACGTCTCCTACGCGGGCGTGCAGTACGGCGATGTGCTGGTGCGTGCGGGTCATTTCCCGATCCCGCGCCCCTTCGTGCCGGGTTTCGAAGCCGCCGGTGAGATCGTCGCGGTCGGTGACGGTGTGGACGAGGCGCGGATCGGTGAGCAGGTCACCGCGTTGATCGGCGGGGGTGGTTACGCCGAAGTGGTGACCGCACCCGCGGTGCTTGCGATCAATGCCGCCGGAGTCGGCCTGCGTGACGCCGCCGGGTTCGGGTGGGTCGCGCCGACCGCGTACGACCTGATCAACACTGTCGCCAGGGTGCAGGGCGCGGACAGTGTGCTGATCCACGCGGCCGCCGGTGGCGTCGGCTCGCTGGCCGTGCAGTTCGCTGCTGCCGCCGGTGCGGAGCGGATCGTCGGGGTGGTCGGTGATGCCGGTCAGGTCGATTACGCCCGCCGTTTCGGCTACCACGAGGTGCTGGTCCGGGAGCAGTTTCCCGATGGTGACGAGAAGTTCGATGTGATCCTGGATCCGATCGGCGGCCCAACCCGCGTCACGAATCTGGCGCGGTTGGCTCCGCACGGCCGGATCGTGGTCTACGGCAACATCGCGACCTTCGAACCGGTCACCGTGTCGGCCAACGACCTGCTGATGCAGGGGCAGTCTCTGCTGACCTACAACAGCAACCTGGCCAGCCAGACCCACCCGCAGCGGTTGGCAGACAGCGCCGCTCACGCCATGGCGATGGTGGCCGATGGGTCGGTGCGCATCGACGTCACCGCCGAATACGCCCTCGCCGACGTCGAGACCGCAATCTCGAACCTGGCCGCAGGAGCGACCAGCGGCAAGAGCATCGTCCGCATCGGGTGAGTTCCGGTCGCCGATCCGGCGGGGACCGCCGTCGCGGTACCCGCCGGATCCGCGACCACGCTGCCAGCGCATCCGAGAGACGACGCCAGTTGCCGGCGGATGTCCGAGCGCTCGCCGCCAGCAGAAGCCGCGACGCGGAGATGACAGCCCAGACCTTCGTCGGACGAGCTCGGCCCGGCAGACAGCAATACCAGCTGCACCGAAGAGGAGAAGTGTGTCCCCAATCCCAGCGTCGAGACGTGGTGCGCGGGCGCGGCTGGGCGACCGCCGTAGGGTGAAGGGCGTGACCATCGACCTGCATGCCGACCCGATCACGCTGACCGCCGCACTCGTCGACATACCGAGCGTTTCGCTCGGCGAGGCGGCCATCGCCGATGTGGTGGAGCGGGCGCTGCGGGAGCAGACGGTGGGGTTCGAGGTGCTGCGGCACGGGAACGTGGTGCTGGCGCGCACGAATCGCGGGCTGCCGACCCGGGTGATCCTGGCCGGGCACCTGGACACCGTGCCGATCGCCGACAACGTGCCCAGCCGCTTCGCCATGAACCCGGCGGGCGAGCAGGTGCTCTACGGCTGCGGCACGGTGGACATGAAATCCGGCGACGCGGTGTTTCTGCACCTGGCCGCGACGGTCGCCGATCCGGTGCACGATCTGACCCTGATCTTCTACGACGGTGAGGAGATCGCCGCGGAGTTCAACGGGCTCGGCCACATCGAACGTGATCTGCCCGGCTGGCTCACCGGCGATCTCGCGGTGCTCGGCGAACCGTCCGCCGGTTGGATCGAAGCGGGTTGCCAAGGCACGCTGCGGGTTCGGCTCGGCACCTCGGGCGTGCGGGCACATTCGGCGCGAGCCTGGCTGGGCGACAACGCGATTCACCGATTGGCTCCGATCCTGCAACGGCTGGCCGAGTACCGTGCGCGTGAGGTCGACATCGACGGCTGCGTCTATCGCGAGGGGCTGTCCGCGGTTCGCGTCGCCGGCGGCGTGGCGGGCAATGTGGTGCCGGATGCCGCCGAGGTGGACGTCAACTTCCGTTTCGCACCCGACCGCACCGTGGACCAAGCCGTCGAGCACGTACGCGAGGTCTTCGATGGTCTCGAACTCTCCTTCGACGTGACCGATTCCGCACCCGGCGCGCTGCCCGGCCTGACCGCCCCGGCCGCCAAGGACCTCATCGCCTCGGTGCAGCGGCACGGTGGCGGCGGCGTGCGCGCCAAATACGGCTGGACCGACGTCTCCCGGTTCGCCGCCCGCGGCATCCCCGCGGTCAACTTCGGTCCCGGCGACCCCAACCTCGCGCACAAGCGCGACGAGCACGTCCCGGTCGACCAGATCACCGCGGTCACCGCCATGCTGCGCAGCTACCTGACCGGCGCTCCGGCCTGAGCGACGACCGGACTTCGGTCAGCTTCTCGGCGGCAGGAACCGATGCAGCGCGAGGGCGTCGTCGACCTGCTGCGGTACCCGACGCTCGCGCTGCCGGCGCGCCGCTGAACGCGCAGATTGCGGATGCCTCTCGCCCTCGCTGCGCCCGGCTGAACACCGGACGACTTCTCACGTGCAGCCAGTGTGTGATCGTTTCCGGACGGTAGCGTGGATCGCATGTCCACCGACGCCGCCGACCGTGAGGTCACCACCAAGCCGAAGTCGACAGCGAAGTTCCGGGGGCCGATCATGTTCCGCCGCGACCGCAAGGACGGCATCTCCACCGCCGACCGGAATCTGCTGGACCAGCGCGGCGACACGGACTGGGTGCACACCGACCCCTGGCGCGTGCTGCGCATCCAAGCCGAATTCGTCGAGGGATTCGGCGCGCTCGCGGAGGTGCCCCGCGCGGTGACCGTCTTCGGTTCCGCGCGCACGCCGGCCGACCATCCCGAGTACCAGGCGGGCCGGGCGATCGGCGCCGCGCTGGCGCGGGCCGGTTTCGCGGTGATCACCGGCGGCGGACCCGGCGCGATGGAAGCGGCCAACCGCGGCGCCTGCGAGGCGGGCGGCTACTCCATCGGCCTCGGCATCGAGTTGCCGTTCGAGCAGAGCCTCAACGAGTGGGTCGATCTGGGCATCAACTTCCGCTACTTCTTCGTCCGCAAGACGATGTTCGTGAAGTACTCCCAGGCGTTCATCTGCCTGCCCGGCGGCTTCGGCACCCTCGACGAGCTGTTCGAGGCGCTGACCCTGGTGCAGACCCGCAAGATCACCCGGTTCCCGATCATCCTGTTCGGCAGCAGGTACTGGGCCGGGCTGGTCGACTGGCTGCGGGATTCGCTCGGCGGCTCCGGCAAGATCTCGCCCGGTGACCTCGGTCTGCTGCACGTGACCGACAGCGTCGAGGAGGTCGTGAGCATCATCCAGGCCAATGCGGAAGCGGGCGGCGCCGAGGACGCGATCGGAACGGAGGACGAGTGGTGAACGACCAGCCCTTCGCAGTCTGCGTGTATTGCTCGGCGAGCACCACTGACCCGGACCACCTCTCGCTGGCCGCTCGGGTGGGCACCGAGATCGCCCGGCGCGGGTGGCAATTGGTGTCCGGCGGCGGTCACGTGTCGATGATGGGCGCGGTGGCCACCGCGGCACGCGCCGGTGGCGCGAAGACGATCGGCGTCATCCCGAAGCATCTGGTGCACCGCGAGGTCGCGGACGTCGACGCCGACGAGCTCGTGGTCACCGACACGATGCGCCAGCGCAAGCAGGTGATGGAGGACCGTGCCGACGCCTTCCTCACCCTGCCCGGCGGCATCGGCACACTGGAGGAGTTCTTCGAGACCTGGACCGGCGGCTATCTGGGACAGCATGAGAAGCCGGTTATTGTGCTGGATCCCAATGGATTCTTTCGCGGCTTGTTCTCCTGGCTGGATGAATTGTACGAACGGAAGTTCGTGCCCCAGACAGCGTTGTCCCGGATTACCGTGGTGACCGATCTCCCGTCCGCCTTCGCGGCACTGGAGGCGCCGCGTACCGCTTGACGAGGAGAACTGAAGACGTGAGCAGCGACGCACGCTCGACGGTGAGCCTGGCCGATATCGTCCGCAATCTGCCCGCCATCGCACTCGACGTGCCGCGCATGCTGCGCAACGCGCGGGGGATTCTGGTGAAGCCGGAGTCCAGGTCCTCGATCGGGCTGTACTTCCAGCGCAGCGCGCATCGTCATCCGGATCGTCCGTTCCTGCGGTTCGAGGGCGCGACATACACCTACGGCGAGGCCAATGCCCAGGTGAACCGCTATGCGAGCGTGCTGGCGGAGCGCGGTGTGCGGCGCGGCGACGTGGTCGGCGTGCTGATGACCAACCGGCCGGAGACGATGTTCGTCGTGCTGGCCACGGTGAAACTCGGCGCTACCGCCGGCCTGCTCAACCACCACCAGCGCGACCGCGTGCTCGCCCACAGCTTCGGCTTGCTCGGCAGTGCGCTGAACGTGGTCGGCGTGGAATGCGCGGAGGCGATCGGCTCGCTGCCCGAGCCGCTCGACAACATCCTGCCTGCCGACGAACTGCATCGGGCGGCCGAGAGCGCCGACGACACCGACCCGCCGAGTTGCGCCGAGGTGACCGCGCGCGAGCGCGCGTTCCTCATCTTCACCTCGGGCACCACGGGCCTGCCGAAGGCCAGCGTGATGACCCATCTGCGCTGGGCCAAGTGCATGGCCGGGATGGGCGGTCTCGGCATTCGGCTGCGCGGCGACGACACCCTGTACTGCTGCCTGCCGCTCTATCACAACAACGCGGTGACCGTCGCGTTGTCGGCGGTGCTCGCCTCCGGCGGCGCGTTCGCCCTCGGGCGGGGCTTCTCCGCGTCGCGGTTCTGGGACGAGGTCATTCGTGAGCAGGCGACGGCCTTCATCTACATCGGCGAGTTGTGCCGCTACCTGCTCAATCAGCCGGCCAAACCGACAGATCGGCAGCATCTTGTCCGGCTCGTCGTCGGCAACGGACTGCGCCCAGAACTGTGGGAAGAGTTCGAAACGCGCTTCGGCATCGAGCGGATCGTGGAGTTCTACGGGGCGAGCGAGGCGAATACCGGGTTCGCCAACGTCTTCGGCGTCGACCGCACCGCGGGGTTCAACCCACTTCCGTATGCCGTGGTGGAGTACGACGACGAGACCGGAAAGGCCAAGCGGGACAACAACGGGCGGCTGCGCCGGGTGGGCACCGGCGGCGTCGGGCTGCTGCTGGCCAAAGTGACCGACCGTGTCCCGTTCGACGGTTACACCGACAAGGCCGCCTCCGAGGCCACGCTCGTGCGCGACGGTTTCGAGCCGGGCGACGTCTGGTTCGACACCGGCGATCTGGTGTGCGATCAGGGCTGGCATCACGTCGCGTTCGTGGACCGGCTCGGCGACACGTTCCGCTGGAAGGGCGAGAACGTGGCGACCACCGAGGTGGAGCGCGCTCTCAGCAAGGCGGAGCCGATCGCCCAAGCCGTGGTCTACGGCGTGGACATCCCCGGAACCGACGGCAAGGCGGGCATGGCCGCCGTGACGCTGCACCCCGGCGCCGAGTTCGACCCGGCCGCGCTGGCGAAGCTGGCCTACGAACAGCTCCCCGGATATGCCGTCCCCCTGTTCGTCCGCGTCGTCCCCGAACTGGAACACACTTCCACGTTCAAAAGCCGCAAGGTCGAACTTCGCAAGCAGGGCTACACCCCGGACCCGGACAGCACGCTGTATGTCCTCGCCGGACGCACCGAGGGCTACGTCCCCGCCTACGACGGCTACCCCGCCGACGTCGCCGCGGGCCGAGCCCCCCGAAACTGACGACGCCCCCCAACTAGAGTCGTCTCCATGTCGATCTCGATTCCGGCGCGGTTTCCCACGCTGTGCGGGCGACCGGTGGCGACGGATCGAGCGCTGGTGATGGCGATCGTGAATCGCACGCCGGACTCGTTCTACGACCGCGGCGCCACCTTCACCGACGCGGCGGCCATGGACGCCGTCGCGCGGGCGGTGGACGAGGGCGCCGACCTGGTCGACATCGGCGGAGTGAAGGCGGGGCCCGGAGACCTGGTCGACGCGGCCGAGGAGACGCGCCGGGTGGTGCCGTTCGTCGCGGCAATCCGCGCGCAATACCCCGAGCTACTGATCAGCATCGACACCTGGCGCGCCGAGGTGGCGTCGGCCGCGCTGCGGGAGGGCGCGGATCTGATCAACGACACCTGGGCGGGGGCCGACCCGGAGCTGGTCCCGGTGGCGGCGGCGCACGGCGCGGGCGTGGTGTGCAGCCACACCGGTGGCGCGGTGCCGCGCACCAGGCCGCATCGGGTGCGCTACGCCGACGTGGTGAACGAGGTCACCGAAACGGTGGTACGCGCGGCCGAGAACGCGCTCGCGGCGGGCGTGAACGAAGATTCGATTTTGATCGATCCGACCCATGATTTCGGTAAGAACACCTATCACGGGCTCGAACTGTTGCGCGGAATCGACGTTCTTGTAAAAACCGGATGGCCAGTCTTGATGGCGCTGAGCAACAAGGATTTCATCGGGGAGACTTTAGGTGTCGGTCTTTCCGAGCGGCTGGAGGGCACGTTGGCGGCAACAGCATGGTCGGCGTCGGCCGGCGCCCGAGTCTTTCGTGTCCACGAAGTCGCCGCGACCCGGCGGGTCGTGGACATGATCGCCGCGATCCAGGGCATCCGGCCCCCCGCACGAACCTTGCGAGGTCTGGTATGACATTCCAACCCTTCGAGCCCGCCTGGGCGACGACCAATACTTGGGACACCCCGAACTGGACGGTGGACGAGCTCGTCGCCGCCAAAGCCGGACGCACCGTGTCGGTGGTGCTGCCCGCATTGAACGAAGAGCGGACCGTGGCCGACGTGGTGGCCAGCATCCGGCCGCTGCTCGGCACGCTGGTCGACGAGCTGGTCGTGCTCGATTCCGGTTCGACCGACGCCACCGCGGAGCGGGCTCGCGCGGCCGGCGCCGAGGTGATCAGCCGCGAGCAGGCGGTGCCCGAGCTGGAGCCGGTCCCCGGCAAGGGCGAGGTGCTGTGGCGCTCGCTGGCGGTGACCAGCGGCGACCTCATCGCCTTCGTCGACTCCGATCTGATCGACCCCGACCCGGCCTTCGTGCCGAAATTGCTCGGACCGCTGCTCACGATCCACGATATGCACCTGGCCAAGGCCTACTACCGCAGGCCGCTGCGGCAGGGCGGCGCGGTGGACGCGCACGGCGGCGGACGGGTCACCGAGCTGGTCGCGCGCCCGCTGCTCGCGGCGCTGCGGCCCGAACTGTCGCAGGTCTTGCAGCCCCTGGGCGGCGAGTACGCGGGCTCCAGGGAGTTGCTCACCTCGGTGCCGTTCGCGCCGGGCTACGGCGTGGAGATCGGACTGCTGCTCGACACCTACGACCGGCTCGGGATGTCCGCGATCGGCCAGGTCAATCTGGGCGTTCGCACGCATCGGAACCGGCCGCTGGCCGATCTCGGCGTGATGAGCCGCCAGATCCTCGGCACGGTGCTCGGCCGTAGCGGGGTCCAGGACTCCGGGGCGGCACTGACCCAATTCCCGCTGATCGGCGATGAATTCACCGCGCACAGCACCGAAGTGTCGCTGATCGATCGCCCGCCGATGAACACACTGCGGCCCGCGTGGGCGGCGGCCTGAGCGTCCGCGATCCGCTATCGGATCCCCGCCCGCCGGCAACGCCGGAAGTGCCCGGGTTCGGGGGTCAGGACCCCTTGGCCCGCGGGTCGCGCATGTACCCGGCTTCGATCAGGGTGCGGAAGGCCGCGTTCTTGTAGACGCATTCCGAGGGCTCACAGATCCGGTGGCGCTGCATGAGTTCGTGTGCCTCCGCCACGGTCAACGGCTCGGTGGGCAGTTGCTGCGGCCGACCGATCGGGCAGGTCGGCAGCCGGGGGGCGACCTGCTCCGCGATCCCGTGCTCAGCGACGCCGACTCGGCGCCGCCGGGTCGCCGGACCGTGCAGCAGACCGATGGTGGCGACCAGACTCGCGGCGCCGGCGAGCGAACAGAGAACGGCGATCTGGGTGGCGGTCACGGCGCTTTCTCCTCTCGGTGGGGCGGGCCGGGCAGAGCGTGGCGGGGCCGAAGCGCAACGCACCGTCACCTGGTCTAGTTAACTTTCAGCAAATCAAGTGTGGGCCGAACGGTCACGGCGTGCAAGGGGGAGATGAGCGCGCTCACGCGACCGGCTGGCTTGGCGGGGGTATTCCCGGCGAATCAGGATCCAATCCGCTTCGTGCGAGGAGACTTCGAGCGCCTCGGCGGCGGATGGGACCGTAGGTGCGGACGGGCGGACGCGCCGCCGCGCTCGGCCGGAATCCGAGCGGCATGGAGCTGGTCGTCGCTCCGGAGTCCATGATCGGATCCAGTCCGACCGGACCCGGGCGAGCTGGTCTTCAGTGACTCCGGAGTCCCGGGGTGAACCGGGGACGCCGACCAAGCCGATTCGCAGGAAGGTCAGTGCCGTGGCCGCGGCTGGTGCGTCGAACTCGTCATCCTGAGTGAGCACGCAGACCCGGTGCGCACGTCGATCTGCCCGGCTTGCCGCTCGGTGCGCAGATAACGGTGCGGCCGGTCCGCCACGATCTGCCAACCCGACCGTGAGCCGGTCGGCGTCGGCGTAGCCGAACCGGTCGATGCGTGCCAGCGCGACGGACTGGTGCCACCAGGAGGTGGTCTCCTTCCGAGCGGCGTCTGGCCGGAGCGTCAGGGCCGAGACGGACGGCGAGTTCCGCCGTACCGTCGGCCTGGGCTATGCGGAGGTGATCCGGCGCAGCATCTCCGCCGCGGCGGCCCTTCGTTGTGCCTGCACGGGGTCCAAGTCGGCCGCCGCCGCGGATGCGGGTTCGCTCTCGGTGCTGTCGTCGCTCGGCGTGGACGCGGCTTCGCTCTGCATCCCGTTGTCGCTCGTCGTGGACGTGGGTTCGCTCTTCGCGTCGTCGCTATCCGCAATCGGGTATGGGAGCTGGCGACGTACCGCCGGCATGGTCAGCCGCGGCTTGCCATCCGTGTGCGTGTCCTCGTCGGACGCCGTTTCGTCCTTCTCGGAACCCTCTGGCGGGGGTGACGAGCCCTCCTGCTCCGTGGCGAGCCGGGCTTGGAGTTCGGCCACGGAGAGGTGGGAGCGCGACGACGTCGGCCGCAGCAGCATGGTGGCGACCAGGACGAGCAGTCCCGTCACCAGGATGGCGGCACCGATGATCAGAAGCGGATTCACTATTTCCTCCTTGCCGGACGTCTCGCACGTCCGTTTGGCGGAGCCGGAGATAGGGCGCGTCGGTCTCGGTAGGCACCACGGGGTCGAGCTGCTCGCGCGTTATCTTTCAGCTATTTTAGCCAGCTCTCCTGGAACGTGACATCGGCAGGTCGGGTGACCGGCGCCACAGCCGGGTCGGCGGCGGGCACCTGCTCGGCAGGTGCGGTTGAGCAGGCTGCTTGCCACGGCATGGAGTGCCGAAGGCCGTTCGACTCCGCCGTGCGGTCGGCGATTGGTGAGCGTGTCGGCGCCTGCATCTTGTGTGGCGGATGGTTTGCTGAATTCCTTTGCGCCACCGCATCCGACGTTCGTACCAGCGTGGACGGAGGCGAGCAGTCGAATCACGGTCTCAGAGAAGGGGCGTGGCGCGGCGAGCAATTCCCGACGCAGCCGATTGCCGTGGAGTGCGCGAATCCGGTCCTGACGTGCCGCGGCTCAGCGGCGCAGACCCGATATCGGCGAGCGGTTTTCGGGGTCGTGGCGATAGACCGGCGTGAGCAGTTCGGCCTCGAGTGGTTCCCCGGTGGCACGGTCGAAGCGACAGGCGATCAACACCGAGAACAGGTGGTTGCTCGCGCGCTCGTGCAGCGTGGCCAGCCGGGTGGCGAGCAGGCGGATGGCGCCGAGCGAGCCGGGCGGGTGCATGCCATCGATCATCAGCACGGTGCCGCGGCCGTCGAGGCGCGGAAGCCTGGCGAGATAGGCGATGTCGTGCGGTTCCGGGCCGCCCGGCCGGTACACCCGCCTCGCCGCCCGGTCCTCGATTCCCCGGCGCGTATCGCCCACTCTGGCCACGGCGCGGCGTAGCCGTGGGTCGGCGGCGACCAATTGGCGCAAGCTGGGGGATAGTTCCGGGCCGCCGAGCACGATCAGTCCGTCGCGGCGCAGATCGACCGGGCGGCCGGGGAGGAAATGCTCGACCGCGACGGTGAATCCGAGTTGGCGGAGTAGTTCGGCCAACCGTTGCGGCGCGGCCGGATCCGGTGCGCCGATCACCCGCCCGGCGCGCACCTCCGGGACGAGCACGGTGAGCGAACCATGCCCGAAGAACAGTCCTTCCGGCGCGGGCCCTTGCGTACTCACCTGGTGGATACGGGCGCGGGAAAGGCCCGCCGCCGCACCGATTCTGGCGAACGTCCAGCCGTCGGCATGGAGTTCGCGGATCACGGCACGCCGAATCCTGGTCAGTTCGTTGATGGTCTGCTGGGCCGCCGCCACTCCATCGGTGGCCGCCTTCAGTCGCTCGACCTTGTCCTCGATCGCGAACACGCGCGCCACGTCATCGGCCGACATGTGCGAAGTCTAGACAGCTGAACACCGCATGGTGTCTAGACTTCTTGACGGATCAGGTGGCGTCGGAGTCGATCGGAGGACGTTCGTTGCGCTCCAACGGCTTATCGAACTTGGGCATCGGATAGTCCGGCATACCGCTGTTCGTGCTGTACAAGTCCTTCGGGTCGGGCAATGCGCTGTTGAAATCCTTGAACAGCGAATCATCGCCATTGAGAAGATGTTTGGTCACCATCGCGCGCGGAGTCATCCCGCGCAGTTCGTTCAGGTCGGCCAGCGGCTTGCGCAGATCGTCGAATTCCGGCCCGAGTTCCTGGCGCAGCTGCGTGGTGGCGCCGCTGGCGTAGTCGCGCACCTGCCGAAGGCTGCGCGTGGTCCAGCGCACGGCACCGGGCAGACGCTCCGGGCCGAGAATCATGAGGGCGGCGACGAGCAGGATGACCATCTCGCTCCAGCCGATGTTGCTGAACACGTAATCAGGCTACCCGGCGATCGGGTCGGCGGGTCAGTCGGATTCCAGCGTCACAGGCACGTCCACCTGCCTGCCATCGCGGATCAACTGCACGTTCACCATCTCTCCGATCTTGTGCGACTGCACCGCGACCACCAGTTCGTCCGGACCGGTGACCTCCCGGTCGCCGACTTTGACGATCACGTCACCCTCAACGATCCCGGCCTTCGCCGCGGGACCGCCCGGGGTGACGTCGGCCACCGCCGCGCCGCTCATGACCTCGTTGGCCACCTGCTTGGTCCGCGCGCTCAGGCCGATGATCGGGTGGTGCACGACGCCGTCGCGGATCAATGTCTGTGCGACCTCGGTCATCATGTCCACCGGGATGGCGAAGCCGAGGCCGACCGAGCCGCCGGTCTCGCTGCGGATGGCGGTGTTGATGCCGACGACCCGGCCGTCCATGTCCACCAGCGCGCCACCGGAGTTACCGGGGTTGATCGACGCATCGGTCTGCACCGCGTCGATGACGGCCTTCGTGTCGCTGCCCTCACCCTCCAGTTTCACCGGACGGTGCAGGGCGCTGACGATGCCGGAGGTGACCGTCTTGCTCAGGCCGAGCGGCGAACCGATCGCCAGCACGTCATCGCCGACTTGGACGTCGCCCGACTTCCCGATCTGGGCGACGGTGAGATTCTTCACATCGACCTTCAGTACAGCCAGGTCGGTCTTCGGGTCCCGGCCGACGATCTGGGCGGGCACCCGGGTTCCGTCGGAGAACTGCACCTGGATCGCGGCCCGGTTGCTCTTGTCCTGGGCGGCCATCGAGATGACGTGGTTGTTGGTGACGATGTAGCCGCCGCCATCGATGACCACACCGGAGCCGGTGGCGCCGTTGTCGCCGACGGTGACCCGGATCGAGACGACCGAGGGCAGCACCGCGTTCGCGACCTGCGCGATGAGGCCGTGCGGGCGATCGCCGTCGCCGGTCTGCTCCAGGGTGACCTTGCGCGAGGTGAGCGTCGAGGCGGTTTCCGCGGTCAGCCTGCCGACCAGCCCGCCGAGCAGGCCGATGACCAGCGCCGCCAGCGCGAGCAGTGCCAGCGCCTTGGGGGCGACACGGTCGCCGAACAGCACTTCGCGCGCGCTGAGCTTCTCGGCCTGGGGTAGGAGCTGCGTTTTGGGGGTTGGCACCGCGGGGGCGCCCAGCCGCGCGACGGCGTCGGGATCACGCCACGGATCGGCGGGACCGGCGACCGGGGCGGCGCCGCCTGCGGCATCGGGATCGCGCTGCAGCAGCTCGGTGGAACCCTCGGGGCGACCGAACGCCTCGGCCAGCACCGCGTCGGGTGGACGGTTCTGCAGTTCGGGGCCACTCTGCGCCGCGCCTGCGGTGCGGGCAGGCGGCGGGTCGGCGAACGAACCGGACAGCCCGGACGGCCTGCGGAAGGCGCGCGCGGTGTGCGTGTCGACATGGGGCCGATAGACCGGTCGCGGGCCGAGCACGGGCGCGTCCGGTGGCCGGAGATTCCCGCGGTTGGCCGCCGAATCCGAGGTGTCGGCCGATCCGGAATTCGTCGATTCGGTGGTCACGCGGAAAACTCTACTTGCGCCACCAGGTTGTCCACCGAGTCGCGGTGAAGGAATCGGTCAGAAAACCGAAAACCGCGTCGTTACGGGAGGTCTGGCCGGCTCCTGACGTGGGGGTGCGCGCGCTGGAGGCGCCACCCGGCAATTCCCCGAGCGGAATCCTGGTCAAGCTGTCGTGCAGTCCGGTGGGAATCGCGACGTTGCCCGCGTGCCGCAACGCGATGCGGGCCTGTTGCTGAGCGTCGACTTCCGCCGCGCACTCCGGGCACAGCGAAAGGTGCTGAGCAGCGCGCAGGTACGCGTTCATCCGCAGTTCGCCGTCCACATACGCCGCGATCGCCTCACTCGCCAGATGTTCGGTGGGGCTGAAGCGAGGCGGACGACGACCGGACGTACTGAAGTCGCCACTCATTCGGTGCTCACCCTTTCAACCGACATCGACCGTGGGGCGACGCCGGCTTCCGACGAATCACCCTATGTTCGTATCAGCGGCGAACCGCTGCTCACTTCCATTATGCGCAAGGTAGTCGCGCAGCGCCTGCCGCCCACGGTGGATCCGGCTGCGCACAGTGCCCAATTTCACGCCGAGCGTAGCGCCGATCTCCTCGTAGGACAGTCCCTCGATATCACACAGGACCACGGCCGCGCGGAACTCCGGCGCCAGCGAATCCAAGGCGGATTGCAGGTCGGGATCGAGGCGGGCGTCGTGGTATGCCTGCTCGGGGCCGGGCCCCTCGGCGGGCACCCGGTCGTAGTCCTCGGGCAGCGCTTCCATCCTGATCCGGTTGCGGCGGCGGACCATGTCCAGGAACAGGTTGGTCGTGATGCGGTGCAGCCAGCCCTCGAACGTGCCCGGTTGGTAACTCGACAGCGAACGGAACACCCGGATGAACGTCTCCTGCGTGAGGTCGTCCGCGTCCTGAGCGTCGCCGGAGAGGCGATAGGCCAGCCGGTAGACCCGGTCGGCGTGCTCGCGGACCAGTTCGTCCCACGACGGCATGGCCGACCGGTCACCGGTGGCGTCGAAGGCGGCAGTCCCGGTGAGCTCGACAGGTTCGGCGACGATGTCGGCTTCGACAGGCGGGATCTGCTCGGGCAGGGTGGCGTACTCACGCGCCGCATCGACCATGTGGATGGGGCTACCTCCTACTAGGGACCGCACAGACACGGACTCGATCGGGGCCGGGTCTACGGTCCGTCACGTACGGATACAACAGACAAGCTGTATGTCGTTGTTCCCGCGTCCTGTGTTAATACACGGTCGGTGGTCTTGCGTTGCCCATACTCTTTCTGGTCCTGATATGGCCGGGTTATGGAGATCCTGAGGGACACCTGAGAAAAATGGCCGTGGAATTGGTGGCGGCGCGTGTTGTCCGGAACGCCCAGACCACCCGCCCGGCGTTAGCCTCATACCCGTGGCATCGAATCTGGAGCGAAATCTCGCTTACGTGGAGGAATCCGTCGTGGAAGACGAGATCCTCGTCAGCGCGCGCGAGCGGGCCACCGAACTCGGCGTGGCGCCCGTGCCGCCCTCGGTGGGCGCGCTGCTGAGCATGTACGCGCAGTTGCTCGGCGCGCGGGCGGTGGTCGAGGTCGGCACCGGCGCGGGCATCAGCGGGCTGTGGCTGCTCGACGGCATGCGCGAGGACGGCACGCTGACCACCATCGATTCGGAGCCGGAGCATCAGCGCGCGGCCAAGGAGGCGTTCCGCGCCGCCGACATCCCGCCCGCGCGAACCCGCCTGATCAACGGGCGTGCGCTCGATGTGCTGCCGCGGCTGGCCGACGGCGCCTACGATCTGGTCTTCATCGATGCCGCGCCGCTGGAGCATCCGGAGTATGTGGCCCAAGCGGTGCGATTATTGCGCAGCGGTGGGGCCATTCTGCTGCACAACGCGTTGCTGGGCGGTCGGGTGCCCGACCTGGCGCAGCGCGATCCGGCCACCCAGGCGGTGCGCGCCGCGACCCGCGCCATCGCGGAGAATCCCGAACTCACCTGTGTGCTGATTCCGGTCGGTGACGGATTGCTGTGTGCCTCGCGCGGTTAGTGACGCGAGTAGTTGCGCGGCGAGCCGTGCTGCCCTGTCGCCCGTCCGCTCGACAGTCGCCACGGGCCGAGTCGTTTTCGCGACCGAATCGAGGGTATGCGCTGAGAAACAAGTCAGCGAGGTTGTCGGGTTATGCGTGAAATTGATGCCATCGAGATGGGTGCCCTGGGGCATGTCGTCACGGAACGTCGGTCGAGTTGGCTGCGGCCGACCATGCTGGCTCTCGCGATGGTGCTGCTGGGAGCCGTCTTGGTACTGATCATGGTCAGCAATACCGATTTCGACACCGGACCCGCCAAAGTCACTCCGACACAGGGCCCATGCGAGCCGTTCTGCACGCAAACGGTCGCCCCGCCCGGGCCATAGTCGTCGGGCGCCGAGCCGATTTTCTCCCGCGGTCGACGCCCACTCGTAGATAGTTGCTGTGGAGTACTTTTCGGATATGCACCGAGTCTGATGCCGGTGGCGCATAGCGGATGAATTACGCGCCACGTGAGCGAGTTCGCGAATCCGCCCCCGAACAGCCACGGTTCGGCGCATGCTTCAGCAGAGCGCGCGTGAGCGAG
>NZ_BDBA01000040.1 GCF_001612745.1 Nocardia amamiensis NBRC 102102
AGCCGAGCGTCAGCGAGGTGCAGTCGTGAGCAGCATACTGGTGTGGTCGCGGTCGGAGCGGGTCCGGAAGAGGGGTGCGGTGCCGTGATGATGTTCCTGTGGGACGAGGACGAGCGTCGCCCACGTCCGATCCATTGGGGCCGGACAATGGTGGCCTTCGCCGCGGTGCTGTTGTTCGCCGTGCTGGCGGTCTATTTGGTCAGCACCGCCGATTTCGGCGACGCCTCGAAGACAACCGTCCCGCGCACCCCGGGCCCTTGCGCGCCATTCTGCATCGGCCCTCCCGCCCCCGAGCCGGGGTCGCCTTAGACCCAGACGCCTTTGCCGACCGTCACCACGCCGCCGTGGCTGACGGCGAACCGGTCGCGGTCGCGCGCCAAGTCGACGCCGATGATCTCGCCCTCGCCGACCACCACGTTCTTGTCCAGGATGGCGCGCCGCACGACCGCGCCGCGCCCGATCCGGACGCCGGGCATCAGCACGCAACCCTCGACGGTGGCGCCGTCATCGACCATGACGTTCGCGCTGAGCACCGAATTGCGCACGGTAGCGGCGGACAGGATGCTGCCCGCGCCGACGATGCACTCCTGCGCCAGCCCGCCCTGGGCGAACTTGGCCGGGGGCAGGTTCTCGGCCGCACCGCGGATCGGCCAGTGCCGGTTGTAGAGGTTGAACACCGGGTGCACCGAGACCAGATCCATGTGCGCGTCGTAGAACGCGTCGATGGTGCCGACGTCACGCCAGTAGCCGCGGTCGCGGTCGGTGGCGCCGGGCACGTCGTTGTCGGCGAAGTCGTAGACGCCCGCCTGCCCGGCGGCCACCAGGCACGGGATGATGTCGCCGCCCATATCGTGGTCGGAGTCGGCGTTGTCGGCGTCCGCTTTGATCGAATCCACCAGCACCTTGGTGGTGAATACGTAGTTGCCCATGGACGCGAACGTGACGTTCGGGTCGTCCGGAGTGCCCGGGGGATGCGGGGGCTTCTCCAGGAACTGGGTGATCCGGCCGGACTCGTCGCTGTCGATGCAGCCGAAGGCGCTCGCCTGGCTGCGCGGCACCCGGATGCCCGCCACGGTCACGCCCGCACCGGAATCGATGTGGTGGCGCACCATCTGCTCCGGGTCCATGCGGTACACGTGGTCGGCGCCGAACACCACGATGTAGTCCGGGTCCTCGTCGAAGATCAGGTTCAGCGACTGCATGATCGCGTCGGCGCTGCCGGTGTACCAGCGCGGCCCGAGTCGCTGCTGCGCGGGCACCGGGGTGATGTACTCGCCCGCGAAACCGGACAGGCGCCAGGTCTGCGAGATGTGCCGGTCCAGCGAGTGCGACTTGTACTGGGTGAGCACGCACAGCCGCAGGAAGCCCGCGTTGACCAGATTGCTGAGCACGAAATCGATGAGGCGGTAGGCGCCACCGAAGGGGACGGCGGGCTTGGCGCGGTCGGCCGTGAGTGGAAAGAGTCGCTTGCCCTCACCACCGGCGAGCACGATTCCCAGGACGTGCGGCTGGCTCCTCACATCTGCCAAACTACCGGGTAAAGCGGTGGTGAGTGGCCCACGAGCAGTTGAACGTCTAGTTTGAATCAGTGAGTTTCGGCACGGATCGCGGACGCGCGCCGGTGGATTCCGGCGAGCGAGACCGGCTTCGGGTCGCGATGCTGACCCGCGAGTATCCGCCCGAGGTGTACGGCGGGGCCGGGGTGCACGTCACGCAGCTGACGGCGCATCTGCGTCACCTGTGCCAGGTGACCGTGCATTGCATGGGCGCCACCCGTACGGATGCCGTAGTCCACCAACCGGATCCGTCGCTCTACGCCGCCAACACCGCGGTGCAGATGATGTCCACGCAACTGCGGATGGCCGACGCCGTCGGCGAGGTGGACGTCGTGCACTCACACACCTGGTACACCGGGCTGGCCGGGCACCTCGCAGGCACCCTCTACGGCGTTCCGCATGTGCTGACCGCGCATTCGCTGGAACCGCGCAGGCCGTGGAAGGCCGAGCAGCTCGGCGGCGGCTACCGGATCTCCTCGTGGTCGGAGCGCAACGCCGTCGAGCACGCCGACGCGATTATCGCCGTCAGCGAGGGCATGCGCCGCGATGTGCTGGACGCCTACCCGTCCGTCGACCCGGACCGGGTGCACGTGGTGCACAACGGTATCGACGGGCGCATCTGGCATCCCGGCCCGCCGCCCGAGGACGCGCCGTCGGTGCTCGCGGAATTGGGCGTGCGCACCGACCGGCCGATCGTGGCGTTCGTCGGTCGTATCACGCGGCAGAAGGGCGTGGGTCATCTGCTGGCCGCCGCCCGCGAGTTCGATCCCGACATCCAGCTCGTGCTGTGCGCGGGCGCGCCGGACACGCCCGAGCTCGCCGCGGAGACCACCGCGGCGGTGCAGGAGTTGCAGCGGCGGCGCGGCACCGTGTTCTGGGTCCGCGAGATGCTGCCGACCGAGCAGATCCGGCAGATCCTGGCCGCCGCGTCGGTGTTCGTGTGCCCGTCGGTGTACGAACCGCTCGGCATCGTCAACTTGGAGGCGATGGCCTGCGCCACGGCGGTGGTCGCGTCCGATGTCGGCGGTATCCCCGAAGTCGTGGCGGACGGCCGCAATGGCCGGCTGGTGCACTATGACGCGGGCGCCGCCGAGGACTACGAGCGAGCGCTGGCCGCCGCGGTGAACGAAGTCGCCGGCGATCCCGTGCTGGCCGCCGAGTTCGGTGCCGCGGGCCGCGCACGGGCGGTCTCCGAGTTCGACTGGTCGAAGATCGCGGCGCGGACGGTCGACGTCTACGACAAGGTACGCAAGGGCTGAGTCACCGCAGAGTCAGCGGGATCGTCGACGGTTGGCTCGATGCCGCGCTCGCCTGCCGCCGCCCACTTCGCCGCGGCCACCGCGTCGGCCGTGTCCAGCCGCTCGACGACCAGCGCGACCAACCGGCGGTCAGGCCGCCGGGCGGTAGGTGCCGACGACCACCGACGCGGTTACCTCGATGCTCTCCGGCAACCGCGCCAGACGCGCGTCGTCGGAGACCGTGTGATGCGCGGACGGCCCCATGCCGACGACGTTCGCGACATCGGCTCTGGGGAGCTGCATCGGATACTCGACCAGGGTCTGTTCGACGGGCTCGAAGTACCCCGTCATCGCGGCGTCGAGCCTGCGGTTCTTGTCCGGATCGACGCGCACCATGTCCAGCGGACCGACCAACTCGCCGAGATGGTGTTCGGTGGGTGTGGCGACGACGAAGCGGCCGTCCTCGGCGAGGACCCTGGCGACCTCACCGGGATTGCGCGGCGCGAATACCGACAGCACGCTGTCGAGCGAGCCGTCCCGAATCGGCAACCCGAGCCAGGCGTCGGCCAATACCGCCGCGACGCGCGGATGGGCGCGAGCGCACCGCCGAACGGCCGGTTTGGCCACGTCCAGCGCGATGCCGACGGCCGGGGGAGCGGCGTCGAGCACCTGAGCGAGGTAGTAGCCCGTGCCCGCGCCGACTTCCAGCACCGCGCCATCCGTCCGTCGCGCAATGACGGCACGCGTCACCACGTCGGCGATCGGCGCGAAGTGTCCCCCCGTTTGGAAGGCGGCGCGCGCGTCGAGCATGGCCGCGCTGTCGCCGGTCATCTTGGTCGACGCGCCGGTCAGGAGACTGACATAGCCCTGCCTGGCGACGTCGAAGCTGTGCCCGCGCGCACAGCGCAGCGCCCGGTCCCGTGGTTCGAGAGCGAGCGCCGGGGCGTCCTGGTGCGCCCGAACGCATTCGGGGCACGCCAGGAGACCGGCGGCAACGGCGAGAGCCGAGTGATCAGCCTGGACCACTCAGCTGGTGACGCTCTTCAGTTCGTCACCGAGCGCCGCCGCCTCGTCCGGCGTGAGTTCGACGACCAGACGCCCGCCACCCTCGAGTGGAACCCGCATGACGATTCCACGCCCTTCTTTGGTTGCCTCGAGGGGACCGTCCCCGGTGCGGGGCTTCATGGCCGCCATCCTCTGCTCCCTCCAGATCTGCGCGGTCTGCTGCGCACTTTCTTGGAACTCCAGTTGTCACCAACCAGCGAGCCCGCCGGCGTTTGGCGAGCTACACCCGTCCCATTCTTCCCTATCGCAGATGGGGACGGATAGCTGAGTTCGAAAACTGACCGGTCAGCCGGTGCCGGAGACCGTGCTGCCCACCCAGCAGTCGGCCAGGTGATCATCGACCATTCCGGTCGCCTGCATCAGCGCGTACGCCGTGGTCGGGCCGACGAAGCGGAACCCGCGTCGTTTCAATTCTTTTGCCATGGCTGCGGATTCGGGTGTGGTCGCAGGCACATCGGCGCCGGTGCGCGGTCGCGGGCGCGGCGGCGGGGCGAACGACCAGAGCAACTCGTCCAAGCCGTTGTCGAGGCACCGCGCGACCCTGGCGTTGGCGATGGCCGCCTCGATCTTGAGCCGGTTGCGGACTATGCCCGCGTCGGCCAGCAGCCGGGCGACGTCGGCGTCGCCGAACTCCGCGACGCGCTCGATCGAGAACCCGGCGAACGCCGCACGGAAGGCCGGACGTTTGCGCAGGATGGTCAGCCAGGACAGGCCGGACTGGAACGCCTCCAGGCACAGCCGCTCGAACAGCGCGTCGTCGCCGTGCAGCGGCTTGCCCCACTCGTAGTCGTGATAGTCCCGGTACAGCTGGGTCTCCAGCGGCCAGGAGCAGCGGACCAGCCCGTCGTCGGGCGCCGTCATTTCGACTCCGGCGCGATCGGCGTCTGCCACCGCGCGGCCTGCGCCTCGGCCAGCTGATGCTGCAACTCGTCGATCCGGGCGGCCAGCCGGGTCAGCGCCCAGTCCACCTCACCGGCCTTGTACCCCCGCAACACCTGCTGGAAGCGCAGAGCGCGCACGTCGGCCCCGGTGATCCCCTCGACGGGCAGCACGGTGGCGGTCGTCCCCTCCGGCAGCGGGCCCAGCTCCTCCGACCGCCCGAACACCGCACTGGCGAGCAGAAACAGCACCGCGGCGACCAAGCCGACGATCAGCACGTACAGCAGCATGGTGAGCATGCTGCAATCCTATTCAGCGCCTGCGGTGCTGCGTGTTCGGGCAATGCTCGATCAAGATCAACGCACTTCCGGCCCGTCGGGTGCGAGTCTTACGAGCACCGTTCGCGGCCCGTCTCGCGTCCGAGTGGGCGAAGCGCATGCGCCGCAGGCGCGAGTCTCGCCCGCTCGGACGCGAGACTTCCCGGGGCCGCGAACACGCAGCGCCGCAGGCGCTGCAAATTAGACAGAGCGGGTGGTGTCGATGCCGAGTGACATGCCTGCCAGGCCGCGGCGGCGGACGGCGAGTTTGTCGGCCACCTCGAGCAGTGCCTTGGCGGCCGGATTCTCCGGGTCGCGCAGCACGATGGGGGTGCCCTCGTCGCCTGATTCGCGTAGCGCCTGTTCGATCGGGATCTGGCCGAGCAGCGGCACGGTGGCGCCGACCGCGCGGGTCAGGCGGTCGGCGACCGCTTGGCCGCCGCCGGAGCCGTACAGGTCCATCCGGGTGCCGTCCGGCAGGTCCAGCCAGGACATGTTCTCCACCACGCCCGCGATGCGCTGCCGGGTCTGCAGCGCGATGGCGCCTGCCCGCTCCGCCACCTCGGCGGCGGCGGGCTGCGGGGTGGTGACGACCAGGATCTCCGCGCCGGGGATCAGCTGGGCGATGGAGATGGCGACGTCGCCGGTGCCCGGCGGCAGGTCGAGCAGCAGGATGTCCAGGTCACCCCAGAACACGTCGGCGAGGAACTGCTGCAACGCCCGGTGCAGCATCGGGCCGCGCCACACCACGGGGGTGTTGCCCTTGGTGAACTGCGCGATCGAGATCATCTTCACGTCGTGCGCGACCGGCGGCATGATCATCCGCTCCACCTGCGTCGGCCTGGCGTCGGTGCCGAGCATGCGCGGGATGGAGTGGCCGTAGATGTCCGCGTCCAGCACGCCGACCGACAAACCGCGCGCGGCCATGGCGGCGGCGAGGTTCACCGTGACGCTGGATTTCCCGACCCCGCCCTTGCCGGAGGCGACCGCGTAGACGCGGGTCAGCGAGCCGGGCTGGGCGAAGGGGATGACCGGGTCGGCCGAGTCGCCGCGCAGTTGTTTGCGCAGCGCGGTGCGCTGCTCGTCGCTCATCACGTCGAGGTCGACGGTCACTGCGCCGACACCGGGAACGTCGGCGATGGCCCTGCTGACCCGCTGGGTGATCTCGGTGCGCAGCGGGCAGCCCGCCGTCGTCAGATAGATCTCCACGTGGACATTGCTGTCGGCGCCGATTGTGACGCTTTTCACCATGCCCAGTTCGGTGATCGGTTTGCGGATCTCTGGGTCGTCGACCTTCGCGAGGACACCCCGCACATCCGCTTCCGTAACCACTGGCATGGCAGGAATTTTAGGCGTGTCAAACTTTGGGCGCTTCTCCGGCCCGTGGTGCGGTCTCCGTGCTGTAGGAGGTCGCCCACGACATGACTTTCGCGACGTAGGCCATGGAGTGGTTGTAGCGCAGGATCGCCTTGGACCGCTGAGCCGGATCGCGCATGTTCAAGCCGCCGTCACACAGGTATCGGCCCGCGGTCAGCGCGGCGTCGAAGAGGTTCTGCGGATCGGCGATGCCGTCGGCGTTGCCATCGGCGGCGTAGCGCTTCCAGGTTTGCGGCAGGAACTGCATCGGGCCGATCGCGCGGTCGTAACCGCCCAGGCCGTCCAGCGCGCCGTCGTCGGAGTCTCCGATCACCTGGTTACCTGCCAGCGAACCATCGAGCACCGGGCCGTAGACCGGGCTCAGCGGGTTGCCGTCGGCATCGGCTTTGCCGCCGAACGCGTGGGTGGACTCGACCCGCCCGATGCCGGCCAGCAGCGACCACGGCATGCCGCACACCGGATTCTGTGCGGCCAGAATGCGTTCCGCGTTCTGGTATGCCGCGACGGCGACACCAGGAATGCCCATCGGTCCTGCGGGCAGTGTCGCGCGTTGCCGATCACGCGGCAGCGCAACGGTTTTCACTATCGGCGTCGCGGTGGGCGCGGGCTTCGCCATTGCGTGAGCGACGAATTCGGGTGCGGCCAGGAGATTCGCGGTCTGTGGTCTGGCGCCGTGCGCGTCCTGATCGTCGTCCGGCGTCTGGACCGCGACCGCGAGGGGCGGGGCCGCTCCGATTTCGGAGGCGGACGTGACGGTTACGAGCCCAGCGGGAACCAGTCCGGTCAATGCGATAACGGAGCTCCGCCTAGCGGTGGCGGGTGGCTGCTTGCGGTGACGCCCCACGGTGTGGTGACCCTCCCATGGCTCGCTGTGAGCCCTTCGTTATTGATGAAGGGAAGGTTACCGCACCCGAGACCTTTTTGTTACTGCTTCGTGATCTGATAGCAGGTTTGAATCACTGGGGGGGCGCGGGCGGTCCGGGTAGGGGGATGACGATGCCGAAGGGCAGGGTGATGCCGGGCGGAGGGGCAGGCGCGGGTTGGGGTTCGGTGGCCGGTTCGGGTTCGGGGCCGGTGGAGGTTTCGGGGTTGCCTCCCGGCGCAGGGGCGTGTCCGGGCGCGAGGTCGTGTCCGGGTGCGCCTGGCGCGGCGGCGCCGGGTGCGGCGTGGGTGGGCGCTCCCGGCGCGGGGTCGTGTCCGGGTGTGCCGGGTGCGGCGTGAGGGGATGAGCCGGGAGCGGGATCGTGTCCAGGTGCGCCGGGTGCGGCGTGAGGGGATGTGCCGGGAGCGGTGTCGTGTCCGGGTGCGCCAGGCGCGGGAGTGCCCGGGCCGGTGCCAGGTGGGATGCACCCAGCGGCCCGCGGGTCACCGGCGGCGCGTTGCCCAGCGGTCCCGGCATTCGGGTCGCCGGGACGGCGGGCAGCCTCGGGGTCGGCCGAGCCGGGTAGCTGCTCGGGTGCAATGCCGGAGGGTTGGGCCGGGCCCGGTAGCTGACCCGGTAGCAATCCGGGTGCGCTGCGGAAGGGTTCCGCCGAGGCCAGC
>NZ_BDBA01000041.1 GCF_001612745.1 Nocardia amamiensis NBRC 102102
CATTCCGGCTCGTCCAGCGCGGCCGCGGCTTCGGCGAGCGCGGTGATCGCCATCCCGTTCCACGCGGTCACCACTTTGTCGTCGCGCTCCGGCTGCGGACGCCGGTCGCGCGCCGCGATCAGCGCTGCTCGAATGTGTTCCAGGCGGGCGTTGTCCTCCGCGCCGGTCGGCTCGGTGTACCTGGTCAACACGGAGGTTCCCTGTTCGAAGTTCCCGGCGGTGGTGACACCGAAGAATGCGGCGGCCCACGCCCCGTCGATCGCACCGAGCGCACCAGCCAGTTCGGCCGGGGTCCACACATAGGTCGCGCCTTCGACGCCCGGTTTGCCGGGCTCCAGGTGCGTATCCGCGTCCAACGCCGAGGCGAAGCCGCCCTGCGCGGTACCCAGGTCGTCGAGCAGGAACCGCACGATCTCGCGCGTGACCCGGTGCGACAACGATTCCGGCAGCGCCGACGTCGTGCGCCGCGCCAGGTGCGCGTAGGCGCGCAGCAACTGCGCGTTGTCATAGAGCATCTTCTCGAAGTGCGGCACCACCCACGCGGCATCGACCGAATACCGCGCGAAACCACCGCGCAGCTGGTCGTAGATGCCGCCGCGCGCCATCGCCTCGGCGGTACGCGCGACCACATCGAACACGGCCGGTTCGCCGGTCCGCTCCCAGTGCCGCAGCAGGCCTTCCAGCAGCGCGGACGGCGGGAACTTCGGTACGCCGCCGAAGCCGCCGTGCTTGCCGTCCTCGTCGCGCAGCACGGTGGCGACGGCGTGTCCGAGCAGCTCGTTCGTGATGGTCAGATCCGCTTCGGGCAGCCCCGCCGTCTGCTCGCGCAGCGCCGCAGCCACCTGCGCGGACGCTTGGTCCACCTCGTCGCGGCGCGTGCGCCAGGTCTCGGTGATCGCGGTGAGCAGCTGGGTGAACGACGGCATGCCGCCGCGCGGCAGTTTCGGGTAGTAGGTGCCGCAGTAGAACGGTTCGCCGTCCGGCGTGAGGAAGCAGGTCATCGGCCAGCCGCCCTGACCGGTCATCGCAACAGTGGCGTTCATGTACACCGCGTCGAGGTCAGGCCGCTCCTCCCGGTCGACCTTCACGCAGACGAAGTTCTCGTTCATCTGCTCGGCAGTCGCCACGTCCTCGAACGACTCGTGCGCCATCACATGGCACCAGTGACAGGACGCATACCCGACCGAAAGCAGGATCGGCACGTCCCGCTCGCGCGCTTCGGCCAGCGCCTCGGCATCCCACTCCCGCCAGTGCACGGGGTTGTCCGCGTGCTGGCGCAGGTACGGAGACGTCGCCATTCCGAGCCGGTTCATGGCTCCACCGTACGACCCTTCCCGGCGCGGCGCGTAGACCAACTCCTCGACTCTCCGGTGGGTGCGTAGCCCGCTCCCGCCACAGCCCCACGCCAGACCAGCGGGTCAGCGGTTCGGATATGGCGGCTGGCCGTACGGCGGAGCCGGATGGACCGGGGGTGGCGCGGTTAAATGGCCGTAAGGCTGGGGAGGCTGCTGGCCGTACTGCGCGAACGCGGGCTGACCATATGGCGGTGCGGGCTGGGGGCCGTACTGCGGCGTTGATTGACGACGTGCCGCGATCCACCGGCCGGTCGGACTGATGGCGGCGAGGACAAGTGTCGCCAGCGTCAGCACGCCGACGACTACCGGCTGCAGGCCGAAAAGCCCTACCAGCGCGAGCCCGATAGCCAAGTTGATCAAACTCAATGCGCTACCGACGATCACCAGAACTCGGCCGACAGTCAATCGACACAGCAGCAGGATGCCGCCCAGAATGAGCAGGAACGCCACCAGTCCGGCCACCGCCACGCCGACCAGCGCAAGACCTGCCAGAGTGTCGAAGATCCGCGAATTCAGCAACGACACGAGACCGTACGTCTCCCAACCGCCACCCAGCAACGCGAGCAGTCCCGCCGCGATCCCGGTGCCACCACTCGCCGAAGATTGGGGCGCCCCATAGCCATGGCCCGGCAACTGCGGATGCGGGGGCGGATAGCTGCCCGGTGCGGCGCCGGGCCAGCCGTGCTGGAAGTTCATATCGGTAGTCATTCCTCCTCGTTCGCGGCGGCCCACACCGTACCCGCGGTCGGCCCGCCTTCCATGCGGCACTGGATAGATGCCCGGCTACCGGGCTGGCTACACCTGCCGTGGCCTGAATACAAATTTGCTGACTCCCGGTTTGCCCGCGAGCCGGGCGGCGGCCAAGCTGTCGCACGCGCGGCGGGACATCGGACAACGCTCGAAGTCAGCGACGGCACCGAGGATGCTGGTGCCGCAGCTGGCGCGATCGCCGCAAGCAGGTCCGGTTGTGCCCTGCCGAACATCTGGTGTTGATCATCTTGACTGTTCTGGTGAATCAGAGTTGTGAAGTTCCGCAGCGGTTGCGTCGATGGCTGGTCGGCAGTCGTTCGGGAGGTGGTTCATCAGGAGGCTGACGGCCCCTGATGGTGTGCTCGCGTTTCCGATGTGAGATCGGTGTTTCGTGCGCTGCCGATGAAGGATTCGTGGGCCAACTGTCGAGGGCTTCGGTGGAGGCGAGCTGGGATGACCATCCAGGGCGGGTGTGCATTCTGTGGAATCTGATGTGTCCGCATTACTCTCGTTGTGCAATCTCGTGAAATCGGTTACATCGCAGGCGCGGTGACCGGCGGCGGTTTGATACTCATTGCCATGGTTGACATTCGCGATCTCGCTCGATTAGAGCGAGCCGACTTTGCTGACCTGCTGGCCCGACTGTCACCACAGGACTGGCTTGCGCCGAGCCTGTGCGAGGGGTGGTCCGTACGCGACGTGGTCACGCACACGATTGGCTATCTCGGTCAGAGCACAGCCCGCTTGGCGATCAACATGGTGCAAACACGAGGGGACGTCGACCAACTGAACGCGGCGAAATTGCCGAACTACTCCGGGAAAGAGCCGCACGAACTCGTCGAGTTGATGCGCCGGGGCATCGAACCGTCCGGTGCCGGTGCGCTGTACGGCGGGCGAGTGGCACTGATCGAATGCCTCATCCACCAGCAGGACATTCGTCGGCCTCTGAAGCAAACACGCATCATCCCCGAGCAGCGACTTCGTGTCGCGCTGAACTACGCACGCATCAGCCCGGTAATTCGAGGGGCCCGCCGCACGCGCGGGGTGCGCTTGGTGGCCACCGACATGGACTGGTCGGTCGGCCGCGGACCCGAGGTCCTCGGGTCCGGCGAGGCTCTGCTGTTCGCTATGACGGGACGGGTGGCAAGAGTCGCGAGCGAATTGGATGGTGATGGCACCTCACGTCTCGGGTGACCAACTGCTGTCATCACTCGCCATGAGGCATCAGAATTATCTGTGCTCCAATCCGAGAGGCACGCTCAATTCGGCATTTTCGGACGTCGTTGGAGCCGAAGGTCATGGTTGAGCCGGGACGGGCGGGGCACAGATGCGGTTCTGCAGGGCTGGTCAGAGGTTGGACCGCCCCGCGACGCTCCGGCGCGGCGGCCCGCCGGTGTCGTACTGGTAACCCTGCATATTCGATGCGGTCGTATTAGAGCTGATCCGCCGGACTCACCGCGGGCTGTCGTCGCCTGGAGTCGGCCCATTCACATATGGGAGAGAGCACCTGATTCACGTTGTTTCTGTGACCACACGTCGATGTTCAAACCAGATTCCAGGGACAGTCGATCCGTTCGGCAAGGGCTGCGGTCGCCGGTCCATTACCGTTGCGCCGATCTTGTCGCAGATGCGCTGCACCGCGAGATTCGACTCGTTCGTGCCGATCTCGACGCTGGTATATCCGGCGTCGTGGAGCGCGTCGACGAGTGCAGCCACCGCTTCGCTCGCATAACCGGCTCCCCGGTGACTGGCGCCAATCCACCAACCGATGGAACGCGACGATGTCTCGTCGCCGGTGGGGTGCACAGTTGCGCCACCGATCACGGTTGCATCTGACCGCGACTCGATCACGAGAAGCCCCGGAGTCGGGTGGCCGCCGCCGACAGCCTTGATCAGTGCCCGGCCATTTCGTTCTGTCCAGCCGTTGCTGGCGAGCATCGCATCGTCGATCGTGGCTTCGAGCGATATTGCGTCCTTCGGCGCCGGTCGGCGCAGGGTGAGCCGCGAGGTCTCGATGTCCCGCAGCACGTCGTAGCGCGCACTGGTTTCCATGTTGGCGAGTTCGCTGACGCGCCACACCCAGATCCAGCCCGCGACGAGGACGGTGGCCACCACGAGCAGCAGCCAGACACCAACAATGAGTTCGTTTGCGGCGGAAGGTAATCCGGCCGCAACTGCGACGCCGATGACTGCTGCGGGAACCCCGAGGACTGCGATCCATCCCGCCAGCCCAAGGGTGGCACGCCGGGGCCAGCGCTGAAATGCCGCTTTGGCAGAGGCGATTCGCCAGGTCGGGAACATGCGCGAACGATACTCGATTCCGTCGTATTCGTCGCGGATCCGAACATTGCGTTCGGCGTAGATCCCGAGTAGGAAGCAGCGGACCTGTAGCACCTCACGATTCGTCACAGGGTGGGTCGGCGTTCACCCGGAACTACCGGGTCAGGAGAGACCGGAATCGACATACGGACGGGTAGATCACGAAAAAGTGGGCCAGAACCACAGATGGGCCGGAGTTGACAAAACCCATGGAGTCGGCGGCCGACCTGCATATGCCCCGGTCACCACCGACCCGCACGACATCGCCCGCCGGGCCCCGCGTAGCGGCCGCACCACAGTTTCAGCTATGACCAGGCTTTCTCGCGCGCCTCGCGCATCGCCTGATCGATGCGTTGCTGGATTTCGGCCTCCAAGCGATCCTTGGTGACCGGGGTTGCTACGAGCCGTTCGGAGACGTGGATCAGGTAGCGGCCCTCGTCCACGAAATCGACCACCTGGAGGTAGCGGCCGCCCTCTTGCCAGCCGTCCAGAGCCGGGCCGGTGTCGATCCTGATTTCGACGTACGTGCGGTACGGGCGCTTGAAGAAGCGGGTCGCCTCCTCGCGTGGGGTGCGGGTGCGGGATGCGGTCCAGGCGCGTTCTTCTGGTGTGAGGTCTTGGCGGTGAAGATCGAGGCCGGGCGCCGAGCCAGGGGGAACGTCCGGAAGGATTGCCGCAATGCGCTTCACGACGGCGCTCGGTGAGTGCAGGAAGATCAGGATGTCGCCGCCGGATTCGATATCGGGGCCTGGGTGTTGGGCGGCAACCGTGCCGACGCCGTCATCGATGCCAGCGCTCACGCGGACCATTCGATCGCGGCCGTCGCGCCGGTAGCCGAGCATCTCGACTCGCACGCGCGGCTGAGCCAGCGCCTGCAACGCCCGGTACAGGCTGTCGTCGTCACCCATCTTGTCGACTAAAGATTGTGCGGCACTGCGGCATTCGCGATCAAAATCCAGTTGTGTCTCCGCTTCCGTGCGAAAAGTCAACGGGAACGGTATGCGGTCGCGGCCCATCGCCTCCCACGCGACGTGGAACTCGATCGGCGGCAACCGCCATGAGTTCGTCATCAGTCGGTGGCGCCGATCACCGGGGGCACGGTCCGGACCTCCGGGCCGAGTAGCTCTTCGTGCACCCCGCGCAGGTAGTCGGCCGATTCGTGCTCTTTTTCGTCGTCATCGCCCTTACCCCGGCCGGGCGGCATCATGCCGCCCGGCATACCGGCCATGCCTGGCCGTCCGCCGCCGACACCGGTGGGATTCGCGGTGGGGGTGCCGGCGGGTTGCTGACCGGGAATACCGCGTCCTGGCCCACCAGGCGGTGAACTGGGACTTCCCGGCGAGCCGGGGCTTCCGGGCGAACCCGGGCTGGGGTGGTAACCGGCCGGGGTAGTCCCGGGCGACGTCGGCGCAGGTGACGTCGCATTCGGGTCCCGGCCGGTCGGATTGTCGCCGAGCGGATTCTGCGGCAGTTGGAGGCTGGACGGAGTCGTCTGCGCCGGGTCCGTGGTGGACGAGGGATCGGGACTCGGCCCGCTCGGCTGCTGTGCGGGATTGCCCGTTGACGGATTCACGCCGCTCGGCCTGGGCGAATCGGTGATGCCGGAGGGAGTTGGCGGCCAACCCGGCGACGAGGGATCGGATGGCTGAATCGGGCCGGGGATCTTCGGAACGTTCGTATCCGCCTGTAGCGCAACCGGCGAATACACAGTCCGCATAACCTCGTTGGCGCGGTCCTGCGCTTTTTGGGCACGGCCCTGGTCGGCCATCAACTGCCCTACGGACGAGGCCGAACCCAGCCCAGGTATCACCGAGGCGACACCGTTCAGCAGGGTTCCGGCGAGTGAGGTCGAGCGCTTGTCGGTTTCGTGCGGCACCTGGTGGTACACCTGGTTGAATCCGGAGTAGGCCTCTTCCATCTTGTTCGCGACGATATTGGCGGCCTGCTCCAAGTTGTGCACATCGTTCACATACCGCTGCACGCTCGCCAGCGCTCGATCAGCAGCAGCACCCTGCCAACCCTGCCCGATCGCGCCGTTGATATTCGCCTGGAATTCCTGCGCCTTCTGGAGGGTCTTCCCAGCCAGCTGTTGCCAACCGAGGACGCTGTTCCACATGTCCGTGAGCTTTATGGAATTGACGAATTCCATGATCTTGGAATGCGGCATGGAGACGAATTGCTCCATGACGGCCGGAACAACCGGCGGCAGGTAATCACCCTGGAAATTCTGCGTCAGAGCAGCATTCTGCGCGTACAGCTTCGTCCGCGCATCGTCCCCCGCCGTCTGCGCATCTTTCTGCGCCTGGTTCGGCTCGGGAACGTTGTGCTCGAACAACGCCCCAACCCGCTCACCGAGATACCCGAACACTTGAGGACTCACGCTGGAATGACGGCCCAGGTTGCCCAGAAATTCGGTGATACCCATTGCTCCCCCTCCGATTAGACCTGATCGCCCACGCTGGTGATCGCCTGCTGAGTGCCCTGATCTGCGGCTTTGTACGCCTCACCGGCCTTGCGGAACATCTCGGCCATCTGCTTGACAACCTCGATGTGCTTGGTGACCGAATCCCTATACGATCCGGAACCAGGGCCACCTATAGCAAGGTCATAAAACTTCGCGGCAAGGGCCTTCGCGGAGTTCAAGATGCCGAATGAGTCGATGTTTACAAGTCGGTCCGCACCAGCGTGTAGCGTGTTGAGCTCCAGAATGTAGTCATCACACATCTTCACACAACGCTCGGCAACATCAGTTTGGAACATCAGCCGTCCGGCAGTCGCCTCACCGGCAAGGAACTTTAATTCGTTTTTCATGTCGGAAATGTCGCCCATTATACCCTCCCTGGATTCACGTTCGAACGGTTCTAGCTGGGAATTGATCCGTTCAACGCATTCGCTGACCGAAGGGCGAGGGCGCATAGATCATCGGGCCTACCTTGCTCCGAGGCAAACCGTCTAACCATCAATTGTATCGTTCCTCGCGAGGTACCGAAAACGACTCCACAGTTGCTGGCCGCCGCATTGTCGACTCTTTGATTGAAGGTCATCGCCTTACGGCTACCGAGCTGCGCATCACGGAAATCGTGGAAAATATCGTTCGACTTGAATTCAGCAACACTGTGGTTCGTCGAATAGACATCCAGGAAGTACCAGCTACTTCTCCATGCACATCCCTTCCACGAGTCCCGAGCAACTAAGAAGGGATTGTCGTCTTTGCTCGCCGGATCAGCACCCGCGGCTGTAATCGCATCGGCGGGCAACGTGCACGGATCGTAAAGGTCAGCCTTGCTCAGACTTGCAACCGTGCTCTGCTGCGGCTCCCCCGACAGATCCTGCCCACACCCGGCCACCGCCAGCACCGCGCACAGTCCGACTGCCACCGCAATCGCTCGCATACTGGCCCCTCCCCGGTCGCTGAGACAAAAGTCCGCCCCACCATAGCAATTGGGATGCCAACCGTCGACACGTTCCACCGCCCGCCACAGCCACTGACGTGCTGGGGACACATGTCGGTCAGCGATAGTCAGGCGCGACTGCTTCGCAGAAAGCGTCTGAGACCAGGCGTCAGCCGCAGACCGCAAGTGGCTCAGGCAGCGATGAGGCTGAATTCGCCAGCGCGGATTCCGGCCACGAATGCATGCCATTCAGCGCAGGTGTATACGAGGGCCGTGCCGTCGACTGCACGAACGACAGCACCACCGTCCGGGGTTCTCTTGATGGAAGGGATGCCCCTTGCCGGATCGGTCGCCAATCCCGCTGCTGCATTCAGGAATACCGGCCATGACTCGGCCTCGATGACGATGATCGGCTGTCCGGCGGGATCGTTCGACGGGTCGCGCAGATATTTGCTGTCACGCAGGAGTATCGTCTCGCCAGCGAAGTTGACCTCGACGCACGAGGCGCCGCCGTTGTTGCTGTAGGAACTCTTCTGCCAGCCGTGGCGGAGTCTGGTGGTCATCTACGCTCCATCTTCTTGTACTTCAAGATGCGACTCGAAATCGCGTCGACACTCTCGGAGGAAGACATCGCCCTACTCCGCAGTCGCTCAGCCGCAAGTGCGTACAAGTCTACTTGTCCCTGTTCCTGCAGGTAGAGAGCGCCTGTATGGTACTCGACATAGGCGATGCTGCGCGCCTCGGAGAAGTTCAGCAGGATGAACGATCCCGTCAGCCCCTCGTGCACTGCGACCTGTGTCGAAATCACCTGGAGCTCTATGGTGCCCAGTTCCATCAGCTCCAGCAGATGTTCCAGCTGCCGACCCATTACCACCGGACCACCAACTGGTCTATCGAGTACGACTTCCTCGACAACAGCCCGAAGTCGGAGCGGCTTGTCCACCTCAACCAGGCGTTGACGGGCCATCCGCGCTCGAACAGCCTGAGCTGCGTCCATGGGAGGTATGTGCAGGCTGTCGGCCAGTAGTGCGGTTGCGTAACCAGGTGTCTGCAACTGCCCTGGCATCACCTTGTCGGCGTACTCGAATTGACTGTCCGCCAAACCTTCCAGTCCGACGAACGTCTTGAACCAGTCGGGCAGAACCTCCCCGAACGGTGCCCACCAAGTTCCGTGATCAGCGCGGCCCGCAAGCGAGACGACTCGTTCCACATGCTCGATATCGACGTGGTAGTACCGCAGCAGCTTGGCTACTTCGTCGGGATGCTGGGCCGTCTTACCGGCCTCCATGTAGCTGAGCTTCGCTGGGGTGCAGCCGATGTGCTTGGCCGCGTCTGCCTGCTTGATCCTGGCATGCTCTCGCGCCGCCCGGAGATCGTGACCGACCAGGAAGCGCAACGCGGATGGATCTGAACGGTCGTCGCGCATGTCGCCCTTTCGCCGTCGTAGACAAGGTTCGTTGAAGCTACCTCACCAACATCGGCTGAAAATTCAACGCGATGCGTAATTTTAAGCTTAAATCGATGCATCAACCGTTGGGACCATCGGGTTCCGTTGACCGAGGCAGGTGGGGGTCATGACTGTGCAGGTGATCAGAGGTTCGTTCATGTCAAGCGACCGCACGGCGCACCGTGCGAGGTCGGTCGGGCAGGGTTGTTGGGCGGTGAGCTTTCTACCTGGGAGGACGCTCACGACCGATCAAGCCGTGGCCGCGTTGCGTGCGGCCGAGGAACTCGGTGCGATCCAGGAGTTGGCTCGTGCGGTGGGATTGACCGCAGCCGAGCTGGCAGGTCTGGCGGCGGCCGAATGCCTTTGGGCGCCAGCGGAAAGCAAGCGGCTTCGGGATCGGCTCCGGCTCGGCCGCACGGACGAGTCGCGGTGACGAACGCTATGACGACGCCGCTGCCGTCGAAAGACATGTTGCTGGAAGCCTGCGCTGGAACTGTGCCGATGCGGCATCCGGTGCTAGTGGCCGCGCACGAGCTGGCCTGCTTGCATCGGGCACGACGTTTGGCCGATGCAGCGCGGCTCATTGAGATTGATTGCGCCAGGGCCGGTTTGGTCAACGAGATAGATCGCTGGGTTGCGACTACGATGCCGCCGCCGTACGGCGCTGCCACCATGCATTCGGAAACGGTGGGCATGGTCGTCGATCGGCTCGTCCAGTTCTCCATCAACGCCTACGCGGCACTTACCAACGGCACCCCGGATGCGCAATTGCACTATGCCTGGCGGCGGTTGGCGGAGTTGACCATTGCGTATGCCGACCTCGCTGCCGAGGTCGCCGCTCGAACGCGCGACTGCCCGATCTCGCCGCGCCGCAAGTCGAAGGCAATGGAACCCATCGGAGCGGTGACCATGACTGACAACCACAGAGCAGCCGCTCATGCCCTGCTCGAGCAGATCCGCCGTATCGGTGCGAGCAACCGCATGGCCCTCGAGGCGGCGACCGTCGCCTTGAGCGACCGCGAAAAGGACATGTTGGCCAGCCAACTCACCCGCGTTGCCGCACACATCGCCGCGCGGGGAGGCAACGCACGCGGCCTGCCGCTACCGGAGGCGGCGCCTGGCGGCGGGACCGATCGCATCGACCTGTCGGCACAGCTCAATGCTGTTCCGGTCGCGGAGATGTTCGTCCGCAACACCCTGCACAAATGGGGGTGGGCCGGCGTGCTGGTCAACGCCGAACGTGTTACCCATGAGCTGACGACGGCGTTCGTCACCGCGATCGAGCACCAGGGCCTGGCGACCCCGACGCGGATGACGCTGCGCCTACGGGCAGTGTCGTCCGCCCGGTTGGTGGTCGAACTCCACGACTCTCCTGAGAACGCCACCATCATCGGCGGGGCGGGGCGGTTGATCAGCGAGTGTGTCGAGCGGATCAGCGTGCGGTACGGGCGGCACAGCGCTGGCGGACGGACCGTCTTGTGGTGTGAGTTGGAACGCCCGCAGCCGTCCCACGGGCGGTAGCGGCCCGATGGGACCCGCTGGGCCCAACTACGCTGCGCGCTCGAGTCGATAGGAGCTTTCGTGGAACAGACCGTGGGGCCGCAGTTGTGGCCGCACCAGGTCGAGGCAGTCGAGAAAATCTCTGCTGAACTAGGCAAATCCAGCGCCGATCGGCAGGGGTGCCGCCGGGCGACGGCGGTGGCCGCCTGCGGCACGGGGAAGACGATCGTCGGTGCCGAGTGCTCCCGGCGGCTGGCCCCCGACGGCCGGGTACTGGTCCTCGTACCGACGTTGGAGCTGCTGGCCCAGACCGCACACGCCTACGCCGCTCATCTGGGTGCGGCGGCCGGAGTGATCGCTGCGGTGTGCGGCGACCACAAAGCCACGGAATTGGCGGCCGAGCTCCGGGCCGAGATGGACCACCTGCATGCCCCGGTCACCACCGACCCGCTGGAGATCGCCCGCCTGGCCGGGCGTCGCGGCCGCATCACGGTCTTCGCGACCTACGCCAGCTTGTCCGTGATCCTCGCTGCGCATGCCGAACACCAGCTGCCACGCTGGACGATGGTCGTCATCGATGAGGCGCATCGCACAGCCGGGGTCAAGGGCCGCTGGGCGCAGGTACACGACGATCGGCTGCTGCCTGCCCGGTGTCGTCTGTACTTGACGGCGACACCGCGGATCATGACAGTCGGCGGCGCCGACATCGTCAGCATGGACGACCCGGCGGTATTCGGCCCACAGGTATTTCACCTGCCGTTCGCGGCTGCCATCGACACGGGTCTGCTCGCCGACTACCGGGTGGCGGTGGTAACCGTCACCGACGCCGAAGTCGCGAAACTGACTGCGCCGCATCGGGTTGTCACCATCGACGGTCGGGCCGTATCAGCGCGTATGCTGGCGATGCAAATCGCCTTGGCGAAGGCGATCCGCGACTACCGGCTGCGGCGGGTGATCACCTATCACGGGCGGGTGGCGTCGGCGACACGATTCGCGGCGGGCTTGCGCACAGCGATCGAATTGCTGCCCGGAGCAGACCGGCCCGCTCGGCCGGTGCAGGCGCGATGGGTGTCCGGTGACATGGCGCCGCGGCATCGCCGCTATGCCTTGGCGGAGCTGCGTGATCCCGGCGAGTCGACGGTCGTGATCGCCAACGCGCGAGTCCTTGCCGAAGGCGTGGACGTGCCCGCACTGGACGCGGTGATGTTCGCCGACCCGAGAGATTCGGCCACCGATGTGGTACAGGCGGTCGGGCGTGCGTTGCGCCGCGGTCACGACACCGGCAAGACCGCCACCGTCATCGTCCCGATCTTCCTCACCGAGGGCGAGAATCCCGAAGCGGCACTGGATGGTTCGGAGTTCGACACGGTATGGCGCGTGGTGCGGGCGCTGCGCGCCCACGATGAGCGCATCGCCGACTACCTCGACGCGCGGCGGCAGGACAGCTGGCGCCGCGGCCGTGCATCCCGCGACGCCGAGCCGGTGCCGCGATGGCTGCACATCGACGGCGCACCAGCGCACGTCGGCGACGAATTCCACCGCTCGATCCTGCTGCGCACCGTGGAGACCACCACCTCGGCGTGGTGGGAGAACTACGGCGCACTGGTCGCATTCCACGCCGAGCACGGCCACCTCACCGTGCCGAAGACCTATCGCACACCGCGCGGCGGTTCACTGAGCGCGTGGCTGGCGGCCTGCCGCCGGGCCTACCGCGCAGGCCTGCTGCCCGCCGACCGCGCAGCCAGGCTGGAAGCGCTCGGCATCAACTGGACACCACAGCGCGGCTGGCAGCGCGGCATCTCGGAACTATGCGCCTACCACCGCGAATACGGCACGGCCGAGGTGCCGCACGACTACGTCACCGCCAACGGATATCAGCTCGGTGCCTGGCTGGGTGGCCAACGGCGACGCCACCGCGACGGCCTGCTCACCGACGCCGAGTCCGCCGAACTCCGAGCCCTGGGCATCGATCCAGCCGACCGGCGCCGCCGCGACCCGAAACACGAAGCCCGATGGGCCGGAAATATCGCCGCCGCAGCGGCTTTTCGCGCCGAGCACGGTCACCTCGACATCCCCGATGCCTACCGCACACCCGAAGGCCACAACCTCGGCAAATGGCTGCGGCACTGCCGCGACAACTACGACGCGGGCACCTTACGTCCCGAGCGCATCGCACAACTGGAAGCACTCGGCGTCGATTGGCGCCCATTTCAGACCCAATGGCAGCGGACCGTGGACGCACTGCGGGCCTTCCGCGACGTACACGGCCACCTCAGCGTCCCGCAAGGACACGTCACCAGCGACGGGCTCCAGCTCGGGAGATGGCTGAGCAGCAATCGCAGCAAGTACCGACTCGGGCAACTGGCACCCGAACGCATCGCGCAACTCGACGAATTGGGTGTGGACTGGGATCCGATCGAAACCGCATGGCGCACCGGCGTGCACCGACTCACCGAATACCACCGCCGAAACGGCACCGGCCGCGTCCCACTGCGATACGTCACCGCCGACGGCTACAAGCTCGGCAACTGGGTCAACACCCAACGGCGCAACTACCGCGCAGGCAGACTCACCGCAGACCAGATAGCGGCGCTCGAGACGCTCGGCATGGATTGGGAACCCTTCGAGACTTTGTGGGACAAGGCGATCGACGCACTCATCGCCTACCGGAAAGAACACGGCACCGCCGATGTGCTGCAGAAGTACGTCACCGCCGACGGCTTCCACCTGGGCACCTGGCTGTCCACCCGCCGCAAGCAATACCGCACCGGCACCCTCGACCCCGCTCGCGCTGCCCAACTGGAAGCACTCGGCGTGAGCCTTGAAGCACTCGGCGTGAGCCTTGCGTCTTCACCGCGCGGCACGCGGCGCCACTCGTCCGCCGTCTCCACGGACAGACGCGGACGTGGGGGCGCACGCTAGTCGGTAAGTGGCCATTGGCCGACATGCGCTTCCGGCGCACGGCCGAACGCCTCGGACCATCCAGCGGCGTGTTAGCCAAACCATCGCTTCCGGGATCGCCACCGATCGAACGCGGGCTGCTGTGGCGCCGCACCGGGCGCCAAGGCCCATATCCGGGCTTTCGCCGAAACCGTCTGCGAGATCGCCGGAATCGACCCGTAGTGCTCCAAGCCGAATCCTGCCAGCGAGATTGCGCCACCGAACCCAGGTACGGCGGTGCCGGAAGAGGCCTACCGAAGCCGCAGTCGACCGAATTCTGCGAATCGATGACGCAATCGTCAGCTATGAAGATATGCTCACTTCGTGCTCCAACTCGCGGAGTGCACCGCAACAACAAGAACCAGCCGACGTCAGCCGGGCTCGCCAGACCATGGCGCGTCCCACGCAGCGATCCCTATCGAACTCATCGATTCGACCTTCGCGCTGATGCGGCTCCTGTTCTTCACCCGGGCTTGCCGGGCGAGGAACCCAAGGTAAGGAAAGATCAATGCCCCTTCGCACAGCTGCGTGGGCAGCAGTATTCACCGCAACTATCGGCGTGATCGCGACCGCGACGGCCGACGCCGAGACCCACCCGCCGCACGTGGCCTACCACGCGAACGTCGTCGACCGGTCGGTGATCACCACACTCGATCACGGGGTGTTCGCCCTCGCCGGAGACCGGCAGTCGGTGGTGGTGCGCAACTCCGCCGGACACGAACTCGAAGCGCTGCCACTGACCTTCAGCATCGACGGACAGCTGCTGCCGATTCGATATGACATCTCCGGTGACAGCCGCACGCTGACCATGACCCCGGACACCGAAGGCATACGCCGCAACGAATCGAACCTGATCGCATCGCCTTTGGAGAACCAACTGGCGATGAACGACCTGATCAATGCGGTCAGCATCGGCACATCGCTCGGTAGCTTGATCGGCACCGCGATCGGTGCGGCCGTCGGAATCGGCGTCGGATTCGTTCTGGCAGGAGCGGCATGCGCAGTCATCAGTCTCGGCTGCGTGGTCACGGTGCTTCCGATCATCGGCCTCGTGGGAGCCGTAGGCGGCCTCGCCGGGCTGGTGCTGGGTGGCGGGCCGACCGCCGCCTACGCGCTGTACGAGTACGTCACCACGCTGCAGACCCCGCCGGGTGGGACCAAGTACGCCCCGCACGTTCAGGGCAGGCCCGGTGGGGTCCCTGCTCCCGCTGATGCATCGCATGGGCAGTGACGGTCGAGGAACGATCATGATCAAATGGGCACCAACCCTCTTGGCCGCGACCGTCGCGTTCCTGGCGGTGGCGTCTGCGCCGGCGTCGGCGGACGTCGAAACTCTGCCGTCCGACCGGTACCGCGTCGATGTCATGGGGCAGTCCGTGGTCACGACCCTGGACGGCGCGACCTTCGCTCTTGCCCCAGACCGGCAATCCGTTTCCGTCCTCGACCTCGACGGCCAGCTGCTCACCACTCTCCCGTTGGCACTGACGATCGACGGCGCACGTCATGAGATCGCGCAGCAGATCACAAGTGCGGGACGAATTCTCACGCTCACCCCGGACCTCGCATCGCCTCGGCACCGAGCGCAGCCGGCCGCCTCACCGCTCGAGGAGCAACTCGCTCTCAACGACCTGTCCAACAACCTGACCCGCGGCACGCTGGTGGGCACCGTCGTCGGACTGGCTGTCGGAGCCGTCGTCGGAGCCGTTCTCGGCCTCGGCTCATGCCTTGTCGTCGGCCCTGGTTGCCTCGCAACGGCGCCCGCGGTCATCATGGCGCTCGCCGCGGGCGGCGGCCTGGCCGGTACGTTGCTCGGCGGAGGTATCGGACTTGCCGACGGCTTGTGGAAGTACCTCACGACGCGACAGGCACCACCCGGCATGAGTCCCTATGCAAACCAAGACGATCTGCTCGATCCCAACGGCACCGGCGTCCCGGATGCCGAGCTCCGGCTGCCGAGTGGGTCCGCGGGCGGGCTGCGGAGCGGATCATTCAGCGGTTCCGGCCGCTGACCGAACTCTCCGCCCTCCGCGGACAACTGGGTCTAGCGGTCGCGGCTACGGCGTCTGTCAGATCGCCGCGAGAGCCATTGCCGCGACCCACAGCTCCAACATGATCGCCTCTTCGCCCGGCCGGCCTTCGTCGGCCGGGCGGAAGGTGACCACCGGGTCTGTCTGCGGCTGGTCGCGGAATTGCACGGCCTTCCACATGTTGCCCCGCGCATCAGCGGTCCACGCGACCATCGCTTCGGCCGATTCACCCGCACGTTCGGCCAGTACTTCGTCGCGGTATCCGAAACCCCATAACGTCGCACGCGGGGCACGCGAGAAGATCAGCGTCGAAAGGTCGTGAATCGGTGGTTCGTCCGTGGGCATTATCGGCTGCGGCATGACGCCGACTCGATCCGGTCCCGCCAAGGTGAGGCCGAAGAATACGGGGGCGGAGTCGCTGTACAGGTCGAGCAATTTCGCTGTCGTGATTCGTATCTGCTCGTCGGAGGGATACAGGATCGTTCGCGGCATTGGTCGGTGGCACCTTTCAACAGGTGGGCAGGTCCCGCCCCCTCCGGCCCGGCGCTCGGACTGCCAGCGCGCCCTCACTGAGCAGACCGCTGCACTGTCGCGGTGGGCGAATGGTCGGCTCGCTCAACCCTAGTGCCTTCGGTAGAAGTCCAGGGACAGAATGAGCTGACGACAGCGTTCGTCGGCTCCTGCTACGGCGTCCGGGCCAACACCTCGCGCCCGACATAGCCCAAGAGCCGACGGTGCGCCGGTTCTTCCTCGGCGACAACGACTTCCGGTCCGAAAGCACCCCGCGCTCGGAAGGCATCTATCCCGCCCATCGCGCGCATGGTGGCGAGCAATTCGCGGCAGAGTTCGTCGTCGGCGAGATCCGGCCGGTCGATGGCCACCGCGATGTCGACACCGTGGACGACAACTTCGGTCAGATGCACCAGCGCCGCCGCATGGCCTGGCAGTTCTCCCAGCGAAATGCCCACTGTGCCATCCAGCGCGCCCGGCCGGTGCCACGCGGCGCGATCCACCTCCGCCGCCGCGGCGTAGGCGCCCTGCGGGTCACCGCCGAGCCAGTCGGAATCGTGTTCGGCGCCCGCATCCGTGCCACTCAACGCGGCGGCGACGATGTGCATGCCGCCGACGGTGTGATTGAGCACGGCGCGCACATCCCAGTCCCGGCACGGCGTCGGCGCCGCCAGGCCGGCCACTTCCACAGCGGCGACGACCGCGCCGGTCGCGTCGAGTGCACGGTCGATCTGTCCGATCACGTTGTCCATGGTGTTCCTTCAGTCGAGCGGTTTGGCTGAATTGGTAACACAGGACACCGACCGGCGCGCGGTATTGCGAACACCATATTGCGCAAAATGGTTGCCAGTAGTGCGCTTTCGAGTGGCTGCGAGTGTATTGAGCCGCGTGCGGGTCGAGAAAAACAAAATGCGGCAACCGAATTCGAGCTCCCTACGCCACTCTGGCGCTTAGCGGTAACAACGGGGTGCACCGCAACTCCATTACCACCGTCCAATGCGAAGTCCGCTCTGCCCTTCGCTTCGACGACGCGCGGGGGCGAGACCACTTTCCCGCCACCCGCAGCCGTCCATCCCGGCCCGCAGCGACTATCCGAGCACCGGATAGTTGCCCCGGATGACGCCGTGCGGGTCCCGAGCGCTCTTGATCTCGCGCAGCCGGGTCAACGTCGCGGAATCGAAAGCGGCGGAGGCATTTTCGTCGGGCGTCAGGAAGGTGAACGGCTTCTGTCCGCTGATCTGGCCGCTCAGCGCGTCGACTATCGCCGTGCGCCGGGCCTTGACGGCCTCGGCAAGGTGCGGAAGCCCGAGACCGAGGCAGTAGAGCAGGTACGGCTCGGCGATCGGGCCGGCCGCACCGCCATCGGCACGGTGTGCGGCCAGTGCCCCGCCCAGGTGGCGGATCTGCAGGTTGGCCAGCGGGGCGACCGGTTCGTCGATCAGGGTCTTGATAACGGCGTCGCCGAGCTCGGTCAGCTGCTCGGCACGCGACAGCGAGGGGCTCGGATCGGTCGGTTCCGCGGTGATGGCGCCGATGTGGGCGGCCCCGAAAACCCCGCGCTTGTCGATGATCGGATTCCCGATGGCGTCGAGCCGAGCGAGCAGGGCGCGGCCCTGGTCCGGATCGCCGAGATATACCGCGTCCAGCCCGACCATGGGCGGTGCGTCCGGGATCTGGAGGCGCTGGAACCAGACGGTCAGCTCGTCCGGGGCCGTCGCGGTGATCTCCTGGAACGCCTCGAACACATCGTGGATGCGCGTCGCGGGCCACAAGATGCGACCACCGAACAGTTCCGGCGCGGGAAACAGGTCGAATTCCAGTGCGGTGACCACCGCGAAATCACCACTGCCGCCGCGCAGCGCCCAGAACAGGTCCGGATCGTCCTCGGCCGTGACCCGGCGACGCAGGCCTTCGGCGTCGACGATCTCGAACGCGCGCACCGCGTCGCAGGCCCAGCCGTGCTTGCGGCTGAACCAGCTCATCCCGCCGCCCAGGGTGTAACCCGTCACGCCGACCGCCGGGTTGCTGCCCGCGAGGCCGGTCAGCCCGTGCGCACCGGCCGCGGCCTGCACCCGGCCCCAGCTCGCGCCCGCGCCGACCCGCGCCACCCGCCGTGCGGGGTCGATCTCGATGGTGTCCAACTGTCCCGTGCGCAGCAGAATCGCGTCCGCGACTCCGCCCGCGGCGCCGTGCCCAGTCGGCTGGGTGACCACCGGGACACCGGCGCCCCGCGCGTACTGGACGACGGCCGCGACGTCGTACTCGTCGACGGGGTGCACCACCGCGGCCACTGGCTGAACCACCGTCAGCGTCCACGGTCGCGCAGCGTTCTCGAAACCCTCGTCACCGGGCAACAGCACACGGCCCGGCAGCGCACCACGCAGTTCGTCGAATGTCATCGCTCTGTCCTGACTCTCACGTTCGTATCGAAGGAGACGCGAGCGACGAACCCACTTTCGGCCTGTCGGCCGTGGTTCGCGCCGCGACTACCTCACTGACGAAGGAGAGCGCGGAAAAGTAACAGAGCGCAGCTCAGCGGGGGTTTTCAGCTCGGCTCGGCGCGACCGTCCGGTCCGCGTCCTCGGACTTCTCGGTGCGTGATACCGCGCTCGGTTTCGCGTCGGCCTCCTGGTCCGGTTCGGGGTGCATGGGTCATCAAGACGGTGTCTCACGTCATTGTGATTCGTTTGCGGCGTGTCGGGGTGGGTTGTGCCGCATGATGTTCGACTCGTGGTCGTAGGTGGATCTCCGGTCTATGCGTTGTCTCGGTCTGCTGACAAGGCGGTCAGCGGATTCTGATCCTCGGTCTACCCTTGCCGAGACATCCGCCCGCCCGGAGCGAAATAGATCGACGCCGACCGCATGTGGTGCACCTAACTCTCGGTCGGATTGAGCTCGGCGTCTATCGATAATTATCTAACACTTGCCCGGTAGGCTTCCGCGAGAGGAATAATTATCGATAACAGAGGAGTTCGGTCGTGCAGGAACCAGCCTCGCTGGAGCAACGAATCCGTGCCTGGCTGTCGTCGGGTGAGGACTACCGGACCGAGTTCAAGAGTGACCGCAAGAAGCTCAGCGACGGCGACCTCGTCGAAGCAGTTGTCTGTCTCGCGAACGGTGCGGGCGGAGTCCTGCTCGTCGGCGTCGAGGACGACGGGCAAGTCACCGGCGCGCAGCCGCGCCATGAGAGCGGCCGCACCGATCCGGTTCGACTGCAAGCACTGATCGCCAACAAAACCGAGCCGCCGGTCGCATGTCAGGTCACCGTAGCCGCGCTGGACGAGCTCGAGATCCTCGTTATCGACGTTCCCGACTGCCCCCGGGTGGTCGGCACCCAGGGCGGCAAATACGTACGGCGCGCCCTCGGCGGTGACGGCCGGCCCACCTGTGTTCCACTCCGTGCACACGAGATGCTCGCACTGGAGGTCGACCGCGGCGCGGCCGACTTCGCACGACTGCCCGCGCGCGGCGCCGCCTGGGACGATCTCGACCCCTTGGAGTTCGAGCGGGTGCGCCGGATTGTCGCGGAGTCCGGAGACCGAGCGGATAGAGTTCTCGCCAGCCTGTCCGACAAGGATCTGACCCGCGCTCTCGGACTCGTGATCGCCGACAGCGAGATCAGCGTCGGCAGCCTGTTGTTGTTCGGCCGGGAGGACGCACTTCGTCGTCACGTGCCGACGCATGAGGCCGCATTTCAGGTGCTGCGGGGACTCGAGGTCGAAGTCAACGATTTCATGCGATACCCGCTGCTCCGACTCGCAGACGAGATGTACCAACGATTCAGGGCGCGTAACACCGAGGAAGAGATTCAATTCGGCCTTTTTCGCGTGGCGGTTCCCGCCTACTCCGAGACCGCGTTCCGTGAGGCACTGGCGAACGCGCTGACCCACCGCGACTACACCCGCCGCGGTGCCGTCCATGTGCAGTGGTCCGACGAGCAGTTAGAGATCGCGAGCCCCGGCGGGTTCCCCGAAGGCATTCGTGTGGACAACCTGCTTGTAGCTCCTCCGCATCCCCGCAGCCCGGTACTCGCGGACGCCTTCAAGCGCATCGGCCTGGTCGAACGCACAGGACGCGGAATCAACCGGATGTTCGCCGAGCAACTGCGGGTCGGCAGACCCGCGCCCGACTACGGGCGGACGACCGAACAGGCGGTGGTTGCCGTTCTCCCTGGCGGTCCGGCCAACCTGGCCATGACCAAGTGGGTGCTGGAACAGGAACGGCACGACCGGCCGTTCACTCTCCCCGAACTGCAGATCCTGTCCGACCTGCTGCGCGAACGACGAGCAACCACCGCCGATCTCGCCACCCTCACCCAGCGCACCGAGCCCGAGACACGCAACGTGCTGGCCCGCATGGTCGAACGCGGATGGGTCGAAGCCCGTGGCGAAGGCCGGGGCCGGACATGGCACCTGTCGGCGGCGGTGTACCGCCTACTCGACTCCTCGGCCGGGTATGTCCGCGTCCGCGGCTTCGAACCGCTCCAGCAAGAACAAATGATCGTGGCCTTCGTCTCCGCACATGGACGAATCACCCGAAGTCAGGTGGCGGAACTCTGCGCCATCTCCCCCGAGCAGGCCGGTCGAATCCTCCGACGGCTCGTCAGCGACGGAAAGTTGCAGCAGCTGGGGGAACGCAGGGGCACCTATTACGAGCTGCCATGAACCGGAGGTGACTCAGAACGCTCACCGGGCCCGCGGCGGTCAGCTGGGCTCGGCGCGACCATCGGGGTCGGCGCCCTTCGACTCATCGGTGCGTCGCGTGATGCCGTGCTCGGTCCCCTCGTCCGCCTCTTGGTCCGGTTCGGGGTGCTCGGGCTCGAAGGTCGCGGGCAGGCCCTTGATGTGCCGGTTCATCGACCGGATCAGCAGGAAGGTGCCCGCGAGCAGGATCAGCACGATGACGAGCCCGAGCGGCGAGGCCTTGCCGAACTCCGGTCCGGTCGGCGTGCCGGGCGTCTGGGCGAGCAGGACCAGCGTCACGACCGCTCGTCCTCGATGCCGGCGAACAGATCGGTCTCCGGGAGCGCGGTGCTCACCCTGGTCTTGGCCAGTTCGAACTCTTCGGTCGGCCACAGCCGCTGCTGCATTTCCAGCGGAATGGCGAAGAACGCGCCGTTCGGGTCGATCTGCGTCGCGTGCGCGCGCAACGCGTCGTCGCGCTGCGGGAAGTACTTGGCGCATTCGATCTGCGTAGTGATCCGGGAGACCACGTCACCGCGCTCGGCGGCGAACTTGCGCATCCGGTCCAGCCACTCCTGCAGGGGGAACGGTTCGCCGAGACGCTCGTACTCCGCGGCGAACAGCTCCATCCGCCGCATGTTGAACCCGTGGTCGTAGTACAGCTTCAGCGGCGTCCACGGCTCGCCCGCGGCGGGGAAGCGCTCAGGGTCGCCCGCGGCCTCGAACGCGGCCATCGACACCTCATGGCAGCGGATGTGGTCGGGGTGCGGGTAGCCACCGGTCTCGTCGTAGGTGGTCATCACGTGCGGCTTGAACTCGCGCACCACGCGGACCAGCGCCTCGGTGGCCTCCTCCAGCTCGACCAGCGCGAAGCAGCCCTCCGGAAGCGGCGGCAGCGGGTCACCCTCGGGCAGGCCCGAGTCGACGAAACCGAGCCAGTGCTGGCGCACGCCGAGCGCGCGGGCCGCGGCGTCCATCTCCTCACGGCGGATCTCGTGGATCCGCTCCAGGACGCCGGGGGTGTCCATGGCCGGGTTCAGGATGCTTCCGCGTTCTCCGCCGGTCAGCGTGACGACGAGGACCTCATGTCCTTCGTCGGCGTAACGCGCGGTCGTCGCGGCACCCTTGCTGGATTCGTCGTCTGGGTGGGCATGCACCGCCATGAGGCGAAGGCCACTCACGTCTCGTTCACCGTCGCTCTCGCTCGCGGGTGTCGGGGCTTCGTTACCTATAGTTCCATTCGACCCATCTTTGTTCCGATGTACCCCCCGGGAGCGACTACCACATGAGTGAGAACGGCGGCGGTGCGAAGGCGGCGCCGAGCAGACCGCCCGCCGACCGGTACGGAACGCGGCCCGCGGTGCGGCGGCGCTGGATCGTGCCGGTCCTCGGCGCGCTGGTGGTGCTCGCCGGGCTCGCCGTCGCCTACCTGGGCTATCAGAAATACGGCCCGGACGACATCGAGGCCGAACAGCTCGGCTACACCGTGGTGGACGACTCGACCATGACCATCCGGCTCAAGGTCACGCGCGAGGACCCCGCGCGGCCGGTGGTGTGCTTCGTGCGCGCGATGGCGCGCGACGGGTCCGAACTAGGCCGCCGCGAGGTGCTCGTCGAGCCCTCGAGCAGTGGAACGGTGGAGCTGACCACCACCGTCCGGGCGTCGGCGCGACCGGTATCGGGCAGCATCTACGCGTGTAGTGATCAGGTGCCCAGTTATCTGCGCGCTGGCTGATTTCCGCGCGTTTGCCCCCGACGTGCCCGGGAAATCAACTCCGACCTGCACATTTGTGAATCATGCTAAAATGGCGTGATACACGGTTCCGGAGCTCGGAGCCGTGTTTGCTGCATTGGCGGCCAGCGCTGACGGTTCGGGCTTGCGAGCTTGCCCGCAACCAGGGCCTGTCGGGGTTCGATGAACTTCCCAGGATCGCTCTAGCCGTCGACTGGTGCGCGCCCGCTCCCGAGTGGGTATCCGCCAGTGCTCAGGGAATCCCGGCCTGCCGGGAACAACTACTAGGGAGTGATCGAGATGACTGAGACGCAAGTGACCTGGCTGACCCCGGAGTCGCACGACAGGCTCAAGGGCGAACTCGACGCGCTCATCGCCAATCGTCCGGTCATCGCCGCCGAGATCAACGAACGCCGCGAAGAAGGCGATCTCAAGGAGAACGGCGGATACCACGCCGCGCGTGAGGAGCAGGGTCAGCAGGAGGCGCGCATCCGCCAGCTGCAGGAGCTGCTGAACAACGCCAAGGTCGGCGTCGCACCGACCAAATCCGGCGTGGCGCTTCCCGGGTCGGTCGTCAAGGTCTACTACGACGGCGATGAGACGGACACCGAAACGTTCCTGATCGCCACCCGCGAAGAGGGTCTGCGCGATTCCAAGCTGGAGACCTACTCGCCGAACTCCCCGCTCGGCGGCGCGCTCATCGACGCCAAGGTGGGCGAGACCAGGGAATACACCTTGCCCAACGGCAACATCATGAAGGTCACGTTGATCAGCGCCGAGCCCTACCACAGCTGATGCTTGCGGCCGCGGCACGCTGCCCGGCCGATATTTCCAAGAACACGAGCGGCCGCGCCCGATCATCGGGTGCGGCCGCTTCGTCATGTCCGTGAACCTAGCTCAATGCCTGTTCGACGTCCGCGAGCAGGTCGCTGACATCCTCGATACCGACCGACAGCCGCACCAGATCCGCGGGCACCTCCAGCTCGGAGCCCTCGGTGGACGCGTGCGTCATCGCGGCCGGATGCTCGATCAGCGACTCCACGCCGCCCAACGATTCGGCGAGGGTGAACAGCTCGGCCCGCGCGCAGAACTTGTGCGCGGCCTCGAGGCCGCCGTGCAGGCGCACCGAGATCATTCCGCCGAATCGCCGCATCTGCTTGTGGGCGACGGCATGGCCCGGGTGCTCCGGCAGGCCGGGGTAGATCACCTGGGAGATCGCGGGGTGCCGGGACAGGAATTCCGCGAGGGTCTCGGCGTTGTCGCAGTGCCGGTCCATCCGCAGCGCGAGGGTCTTGGTGCCGCGCAGGGTGAGGAAGGCGTCGAACGGGCTGGGGACCGCACCCGCGCCGTTCTGCAGGAACGCGAATGCCGCGTCGAGTTCCGGATCGTTGGTGATCAGCGCGCCACCGATCACGTCGGAATGGCCACCGAGGTACTTGGTGGTGGAGTGCACCACGATGTCGGCGCCGAGCAGCAGCGGCTGTTGCAGGTAGGGAGTCGCGAAGGTGTTGTCCACCACCAGTTTGGCGCCCGCGGCGTGCGCGACGTCGGCCAGCGCGGGGATGTCACCGATGCTCAGCAGCGGATTGGTCGGGGTCTCGATCCACACCAGTTTGGTGTTCGGACGGATCGCGGCACGCATCTCCTCGACGTTGAACACGTGCGCGGGCGAGTGCTCGATACCCCACTGGCTGAATACCTTGTCGATCAGCCGGAAGGTGCCGCCGTAGGCGTCGTCGGGGATGACGATGTGATCGCCGGGCCGCAGCGTGGCACGCAGCGCACAGTCCGTCGCAGCCATGCCCGAGGCGAACGCCCGGCCGTAGCGGCCCGATTCCAGCGCGGCGAGGTTCGCCTCCAGCACCGAGCGCGTCGGGTTACCGGTGCGGGCGTACTCGAAACCGCCGCGCAACCCGCCAACGCCGTCCTGGGCGAACGTCGAACTCGCGTAGATGGGCACATTCACCGCGCCGGTCTGCGGATCGGGTTCGAAGCCGGCGTGCACGGCACGTGTGGAGAATCCCAGCTCGCTCATGGGCTCAGCCTAACCAGGCGATTCCCGGGCAATTGCCCCCGGTGGGGCCATCGGAGGGAATGTCGGGCCACGAACCGGCCGGGGTGCCGCACAGCGTGGCATCTCGCCGGGCCCGCCGATCGAATTACGTGCAGGTCAGGGCCGAATCGGAAATTCTTGTGGCACATGAGACACAAGTGAGCTCTGTCTCATTGGGGCGAGGTCCGTTTACGCTGAGTCCATGGTCACTGTCGAAGAACTGTTCGCCACCGATGCACTGCTGTCCGAGGACGAGCGCGAGATCCGCGATACCGTCGCGAGCTTCGCGGCCCAGCGGCTGCGCCCGCACATCGCGGAATGGTTCGAGGCGGGCACTTTCCCGGCACGTGAGCTCGCACCGGATCTGGGCAAGCTGGGACTGCTCGGCATGCATCTGGACGGCTACGGCTGCGCGGGCATGTCGGCGACCACCTACGGCCTGGCCTGCCAGGAACTGGAGGCAGTCGATTCCGGGGTGCGCAGCATGGTCTCGGTGCAGGGTTCGCTGGCGATGACCGCGATCCACAAGTACGGCTCCGAAGAGCAGAAGCAGCAGTGGCTGCCGGAACTGGCCGCGGGCCGCGCGCTCGGTTGCTTCGGACTGACCGAACCCGATTTCGGCTCCAACCCTGGCGGCATGCGGACCAGGGCAAAGCGGGATGGGGCCGACTGGGTGCTGAACGGCTCCAAGATGTGGATCACCAACGGATCGGTAGCCGATGTCGCGGTGGTCTGGGCGCAGACCGAGGACGAGGGCAAGCAGGTGATCCGCGGGTTCCTGGTTCCGGCGGGCACGCCCGGGTTTACCGCGCGGGAGATGCACCGCAAGCTGTCGCTGCGGGCCTCGATCACCGCGGAACTGGACTTCGACGATGTTCGGCTGCCTGCTGAGGCGGTGCTGCCCGGGTCACGCGGACTCGCCTCGCCGCTCGCCTGTCTGAGCGAGGCGCGCTTCGGCATCATCTTCGGCGCGCTCGGTGCCGCGCGCGACTGTCTGGCGACGACGATCGAGTACGCCAGGACCCGCGAGGTCTTCGACAAGCCGCTGGCCGCCTACCAGCTCACCCAGGCCAAGCTGGCCGACATGGCGCTGGAGTTCGGCAAGGGCCAGCTGCTGGCGCTGCACATCGGGCGATTGAAAGACCGTGGCGCGGCCACGTCCGAGCAGGTGAGCGCGGGCAAGCTGAACAGCACGCGCGAGGCCATCGCGATCGCCCGCGAGTGCCGCACCATCCTCGGCGCCAACGGCATCACGCTCGACTACCCGGTGCTGCGCCACGCGAACAATCTGGAGTCGGTGCTCACCTATGAGGGCACGGCGGAGGTGCATCAGCTGGTGCTCGGCCGCGCCTTGACGGACTCGAATGCTTTTCGCTGACAGCACCTTTCGTTAGCGAGAGTTTGCTGAGCGAAGTTCGACTGAGCATTGGACCGGGACCGAAGTCACAATTTGATAAATGCTGGATAATTGCTAGCATATTGTGATGTTTTTGCTCGGCCCCAGCTTTATCGAAGCGTCGGCGCGCAGGACTTTGAATCGCCTACACCAGACGCACGGAGCGCCCGCGGCCGCGGCGGCCGCGCTGCTGCCCGCGCTTTCGGCGGTCCTTGATCAGCATGCTGCCGCAGTTCGCGACATCCTCCGGCACGGCGTGGCGGATTCGTCGGACGTGCCTCCCACCGTGCTGCTCGCGGGTTACGCGCGCGGATTGCTCGACCAGGTGCGCGCGGACCGTGCTGCTGAACGCGGCGGTAACCGCTTGCCGGACGCGCCCGGGACGGAACGCAAGGTGCCGCAGGATATCCACGAGTGGGCCGAGGCGGACTGGATCCATCTGCGCCTGGCCGGGGTGTGCCTGCACGGCATGCGCAACCCCACCGAGCTCGCGCTGCCGCAACTGCACTGAGCGAGTTGCCGCAGCCGAGCGCGTCCGCCGTGCCTACGACGGACGCGCTGTCCACCCAGCGGACCTGGACCTACCGCTCGTCGCCTTCATCGCGGTAACCCCGGTACCCGCCGGGCTGCGGGCGGCCCCCGCCCGGGGTCGGCTCACGGCCGGGCTCCGGGTAACTTTCGCCGGGCGCCGCACCCTGACCAGGCTGCCCGTAACCTCTGCCGGGCGTCCCACCCTGACCTGACTGCGGGTAGGCCCTACCAGGAGTCCCACCCTGACCAGGCTGCCCGTAACCTCCGCTGGGCGTCCCACCCTGACCTGACTGCGGATAAGCCCCACCAGGGGTTGCGCCCTGCCCTGGCTGCTGCCGCACGCCGCGGGTGCCAGGTTCTTGCCATTGCTGCCCCTGCGCGGCCTCCTGTGGGGGCCCACCAACGGGTTGCTGTTCCCATTCCCCTTCGCCGGCGACGGGCTGCCGGCCGCGCGCTGCCTGCTGATCCACCATCATCTGTTCGCGGGCGGCGTCCTCACGGCCACGGCGGTAGGCCTCGGCATGTCCCCTGGCCGTCGGAATCTCGTGCTCCAGGTCGCTGATCCAGCGCTCCCAGCGCTCCTGCATCGGGCGGATCATGCCGCCACCGACGCCGACGACCAGGATGCCGCCGACGGTCGCGAGCACCGCGACGAGAACCGGCACGGTAACCGCCGTGGCGACCCCGATCTGGTTCAGCGCCGCCACGATGCCGATGGCCCAGATGGCCACCGCCGCCAGCCGGGCGAGCATCGGGCCATAGGACAGGCCGCCGAGCGTGTTGCCGACCATTTCGCGCACCGCGTGCGCGATCGCACCCGCGACCACCACGATGACGATCGCGACCGCCAGCCTCGGCAGCCACGCGACGATGCCGGCGATCACGTCACTGACCGGGTTCGGGCCGAAGACACCGAAGCCGATTTGCAAGGCGATCAGCAGAACCGCGTAGTACGCAAGCCTCGCCAGGATGTCGGAGGCGTCGTATTTACTCCGCTCGAGCATTCGCCGTACCCCGCCGCGCTCGACGGCCCGGTCGAACCCGACCCGCTCCAGCACTTTGTCGACGATCTTCTCCACCGCCTTCGCGATGAGCCAGCCGATGAGCAGGATGACGAGGAAGCCGACCAGCTTGGGTACGAACGTGGCAATGGACGACCACGCGTCGGAGAACCCCTCCTGAAAATCGATAGCCAGACTAGAGGTGTGCATCTCCATCCCTTCGCTGTGCGATGGCACCGCGGCTATTTGCCACGGCTGTATCCAGCCCGGCTATACCCCTGGAATAACCTCCGAATCCCATATTTGCGGATAGATTGCCATTCTATTTTTCGATCTTGTCGTACGGTTCGATGCAACCAATGCGCGATCACCGAATTCCTGGCTCCCGCATGCCTGGAACTTGATTCCGCTTCGTGCGCAGGAAATTGACAGCACCATGCCCTGCCGGGCAGACTCCGTGCCGACCTACTTCGCAAGCTGGATCAGGGGCCTCGCACATCTCGCGGCCCGTGCGAAGATCGCCCGCCGTACGAAGCTGAGCTGACAAGGGGAGCGCTCACGGCGTGAGGGTCGCCATGGGTAAGGCATTGTTACGTTTTGTCATTTCGGTGCCATGTGGGCGTCACCGGCACGCCAAGGGCGGTGCTCAAGCTTATAAGGAGGACCCGGCATATGGGCGATGCCTCCACCGCCACTCCATCGGAGGTGCACGATGCACACGTTGACAATCGACCGTAGCGCACGGTGGTCGGTTCCGAATGCACTGGGAGCCAGCCATGTTCGTGCGTGACAACCACCTGCCGCGGCACCCGCGCGGCGTCGTCCGCCCATTGCCGGATCAGCGCGAACTCGTCGCCGCCTTCGGCGGGCATTCGAACGACTCGGACGACGACCACCCCCTGCTCGCCTGGGCAACGACACTGGCAACGCTGCACCGGCAGCGGCACGCCGATCCGCTAGCTGCCGCCGGAATCGACTGCCGCCGTTCGGAATTGGTCGCCACCATCGACGCGTGGGTGATCGGCCAGCTCCCCCGCAAGCGCTCGACCGACCATCTGCGCGCGGAATCTCTCGGCGCCACAGTCGATCGCATGGCCGCGGCCCACGTGCACGCCAGCCACCTGCTGCACACCGCCGAAAAGGTCTCCGACGCCAGGGTGCACGCCGCCTGGTACCGGCTGGCTCTACTCGCCGACGAATGGACCGACCTGATCACCGGCGGGGTGCGGGAAACGGTGCGGAGCAGACGACCGGCTTAGGCCAACTCCACAGCCGAAAGTCACCGCCCTGCACAGGGCGCTCGGGATGCCCGGCCGCGATATTGGCGAAGCGCGGCCGGTGCACCCCGGGTTTCTCGGTTACTTTCCGATGTGGCCGGTGCTGAGGAAGCCGAGCAGGTCGTGGCGGGTGATGACGCCGACGGGCTTGCCGTCCTCGACCACCATGAGGGCATCGGTGTCCGAGAGCGCCTTGGTCGCGGCGGAGATGGGCTCGCCCGAGCCGATCAGCGGGAACGAGGGGCTCATGTGCTTGGCCACCGAATCGGTCAGGTGCGCCCGGCCTTCGAAGACCGCCGACAGCAGATCGCGCTCGGACACGCTGCCCGCCACCTCGCCCGCCATCACGGGTGGCTCGGCGCCGACCACCGGCATCTGGGACACGCCGTACTCGCGCAGGATCTCGATGGCGTCGCGCAGCGTCTCGGACGGATGGGTGTGCACCAGGTCGGGCAGCTCGCCGGACTTGCCGCGCAGCACGTCGCCGACCAAGGGCTCTTCGGTGCCGTCCAGCCGTTCGCGGAGGAAGCCGTAGGAGCTCATCCACTCGTCGTTGAAGATCTTCGACAGGTAGCCGCGCCCGCCGTCGGGCAGCAGCACCACCACCAGCGCGTCCGGATCACGCCGCGCCACCTCGATGGCGGCGACCACCGCCATGCCGCAGGAACCGCCGACCAGCAGGCCCTCCTCGCGGGCCAGCCTGCGCGTCATCTCGAAGGAGTCCGCGTCGGAAACCGCGATGATCTCGTCCGGCACCGCGGGGTCGTAGGCGGACGGCCAGAAGTCCTCGCCGACGCCCTCGACCAGGTACGGCCGCCCGCTGCCGCCGGAGTACACCGAGCCCTCCGGATCGGCGCCGATGATCTGCACCTTCCCGCCGGAGACCTCCTTGAGATAGCGGCCGGTGCCGGTGATCGTGCCGCCGGTGCCGACGCCCGCCACGAAGTGGGTGACCTTGCCGTCGGTGTCGCGCCAGATCTCCGGACCGGTGGTCTCGTAGTGGCTGTCCGGGCCGCCCGGGTTGGAGTACTGGTCGGGCTTCCACGCACCGTCGATCTCGCGGACCAGCCGGTCGGAGACGCTGTAGTAGCTGTTCGGGTGGTCCGGCGGAACGGCGGTCGGGCAGACCACGACATCGGCGCCGTAGGCGCGCAGCACGTTGCGCTTGTCCTCGCTGACCTTGTCCGGGCAGACGAACACGCACTTGTAGCCGCGCTGCTGTGCGACCAGCGCGAGTCCGACACCGGTGTTCCCGGATGTCGGCTCGACGATGGTGCCGCCAGGGCGCAGCTGCCCGGACTTCTCGGCGGCGTCGATCATCTTCACCGCGATCCGGTCCTTGGCGCTGCCGCCCGGATTGAGGTATTCGATCTTGGCAGCCACCAGGCCCGCGTTCGGTCCAACGACCGAGTTCAACCGGACCAGCGGCGTGTTGCCGATGAGATCCACGACATGATCCGCGATGCGCATGGACCCCATCGTTGCAGACGCACTAGCTGTGAGTTCGCGCACGCCGGACGCAACCTCCTCCGGCTACCGGCAAACCTGCCCTCGCGCCCTTAGGATCGCTGCCATGAGGCAGCCGAACATCGCCCGCGCCGCAGCGATTCTGGCCGGATCGGCGATGGCTCTAGTGATCGGATCCGGCGCGCACGCGAACGCCGCGACCGTCGAATTCCCCGACGTGCCCACGCTGGCGCACGGTGGTCTGTGCTGGACCACCATCCGCACCTGGGCCGACACCAGTCCCGATTGGCCGGGCCGCGCCGTTCTCAACGTCCGCGCGCTGCCCGTGTCGGGCATCGGGCCTGGTCGCCACCCATTCGCACCGCTGTGTGAGGTGCGCACGACCGTCGCCTGGCGCAACGTCACCACGGGCGCGACCGGCAGCTACGACAACACGGTGGTCACCGGTATCTACGGCAGCATCCAGTACGCGCTGTTCCAGGACACCGGGCCGGGCTTGGTCGAGGTCACCATCTCCACCGATGCGGCAGGCGTCCCCGCGCGCGGCTCCTTCGTTGTGCCTGGCTGAGCCGTAGTGCCTGGCTGAGCCGTGACGCCGGGCTGAGCCGTATAGCGCGAGTCGGGACCGAGCGGGGGTTTCGCAGCTCAAACGCAATATCCAGGCCCAACGCCTGGTTTCGAGCGAAGCGAGACCGAGCATTCACCGTTCGCGGCCCGGCTCACGTCCGAGCGGCCGACGCGTCCGCGACGCAGTCGCCAGCGGCGGTCGCTCGGACGCGAGCCACAGGTGGGCCGCGAACACGCAGCGCCGCAGGCGCTGCCGAACAACACCATCGGCGGGATTTCGTAAAATTCCTGGCGTGAGCGCACCTCGATTCCGCTGGCGGATGGCGACGATGACCGGTGCCGCGGCCGTGCTTGCCGGTTCGGGCGCGGGCACCGCGTGGTGGGCGACCTATCGCCTGCTCATGGCGCAAGCGGGCGCCGCGCGCGGCGTGATCGGCCGGGACACCTCGAAACCGCCGGAGGCCGACGGCATCTACACCCCGGGCTGCGCAGAGCCCGAGCCGTGGCGTACCGGCAAACACGCCGACCTGCACCTGATGATCTTCGGCGACTCCACCGCGGCGGGCGTCGGCTGCCTGGTGGCCGACGACGTGCCGGGTGTTCGGCTGGCCCGCGGTCTCGCCGACGCGACCGGGCAGCGGATCCGGCTGAGCACCAAGGCGATCTCCGGCGCCACTTCCAAGGGACTGTCCGGTCAGGTGGACGCGATGTTCGTCGCGGGTCCGCCGCCGGACGCCGCGGTCATCCTCATCGGCGCCAACGACGTCACGAAGAAGCACTCGATCCGCGCCTCCGCGCGCAGGCTCGCCGCGGCGGTTGCCCGGCTGCGCCGCGCCGACGCGGTGGTGGTGGTCGGCACCTGCCCGAACCTGGGCACGGTGACCGCGATCCCACAGCCGCTGCGGACCGTGGTGCACAACTGGAGCGTCCGCTTGGCCAGAGCACAGCACGTGGCGACGACCGTCGCGGGCGGGCATTCGGTGCGGATGGGGTATCTGCTCGCCCCGGAATTCCGCGCCGCGCCGGAACTGCTGTTCTCCGCCGACGGATTCCATCCGTCGGCCGCGGGATACGAACTCGCCGCTGCGCAACTGCTTCCGGCGCTGATCGACGCACTGGACCGAACATCCGCTTCCCGTTCTCCGCGGCGGGACGTAAATTCGATACGAACCCGCGAGTAAGTACAAAAAGGGTTCGCCACAACCGTCCGACAAAGGAGTCCTCATGCCTGAGGCCGTCATCGTTTCGACCGCACGCTCCCCGATCGGCCGGGCCCGCAAGGGTTCGCTGGTCGACCTGCGGCCCGACGATCTGACCACGCAGATTGTGCGGGCAGCGCTCGACAAGGTGCCTGCCCTGGACCCGGCCCAGATCGACGACCTGATCCTCGGGTGCGGTTCGCCCGGAGGTGAGCAGGGCTTCAACATCGCCCGCATCGTCGCCGTGCAGCTCGGCTACGACTTCGTGCCCGGCACCACCGTGCACCGCTACTGCGCGTCGTCGCTGCAGTCCACCCGGATGGCGTTCCACGCGATCAAAGCGGGCGAGGGCGACGTATTCATCTCCGCGGGCGTGGAGACCGTCTCCCGCTACGTGAACGGTTCCGCCGACAGCTGGCCGAACACGCAGAACCCCCTGTTCACCGCGGCACAGGAGCGCACCGCCAAGACCGCCGAGGGCGGCGCTGGCATCTGGCACGACCCGCGTGAGGGCGGCTTGCTTCCCGACGCCTACATCGCGATGGGCCAGACCGCCGAGAATGTCGCCTCGTTCACCGGCATCACCCGCGAGGAGCAGGACCGCTGGGGCGTGCGCTCGCAGAACCGGGCGGAAGAGGCGATCAAGAACGGCTTCTTCGAGCGCGAGATCACGCCGGTGACGCTGCCGGACGGCACAGTGGTCAGCACGGACGACGGCCCGCGCGCCGGCGTCACCTACGAGGCGGTCGCCGGGCTGAAGCCGGTGTTCCGTCCGGACGGCACCGTCACCGCGGGCAACTGCTGCCCGTTGAACGACGGCGCGGCGGCGCTGGTCATCATGAGCGACACCAAGGCCAAGGAGCTGGGGCTGACCCCGCTGGCGCGCATCGTGTCCACGGGCGTGTCCGGGCTGTCGCCGGAGATCATGGGGCTCGGCCCGATCGAGGCGTGCAAGCGCGCGCTCGCGCTGGCGGGCAAGACCATCGATGACATCGACCTGGTCGAGATCAACGAGGCGTTCGCGGTGCAGGTGCTCGGCTCCGCCCGGGAGCTGAAGATCGACGAGGACAAGCTGAACGTCTCCGGCGGCGCGATCGCGCTGGGCCACCCGTTCGGCATGACGGGCGCGCGGATCACCACCACGCTGCTCAACAACCTGCAGACCTACGACAAGCAGTTCGGTCTGGAGACCATGTGCGTCGGCGGCGGCCAGGGCATGGCAATGGTCATCGAACGCCTGAGCTGAGACACGAAAAGGGCGGTCGCCGGATGATCCTGCGACCGCCCTTTCGCTGTGCGGCTAGTCGTTCTGGAAGTAACTCAGCAGTCGCAGGATCTCGATGTAGAGCCAGACCAGGGTGACGGTGAGACCGAGTGCCACGCCCCAGGCCGCCCGCTCCGGCGCCTGCGCGCGGATCAGCTGATCGGCGGCGTCGAAGTCGAGCAGGAAGCTGAACGCGGCGATGGCGATGACCACCAGGCTGAAGACGATCGCCAGCGGGCCGCCGTCACGCAGACCCAGTCCACCGGAGATGAAGAAGCCGGCGATCAGGTTGCCGAGCATGAGCACCAGGATGCCGATCATGGCGCCGACGATGATCCTGGTGAACCGCGGGGTCACCCGAATGGCGCCGGTCTTGTAGACCACGAGCATGCCCGCGAAGACACCGAACGTGCCGAGCACCGCCTGCCCGATCAGCGCGCTACCGCCGACTCCGCCGAACTCGATATTGGTGAACATGAACGACAGCGCACCGAGGAAAAGACCCTCGGCGACCGCGTAGGACAGCACGAGTACCGGGTTGTCCATCTTGTTCGCGAACGTCGCGATCAGCACCAGCACCAAGCCGACCAGGCCGCCGACGATCACGAACAGCGGCGCGAGCGACGTGTTCGCGTTGGTGAGGCCGTAGGAGACGATCGCGGACAGCGCGAGCACCGCGAGGGTGATGCCCGTCTTGGTCACCACGTCGTCGATCGTCATCGCCCTGGTGGTGGGCGGGGCCTGCGGCGGGTAGGGCTGTGGGTGCTGACCGTACGGCTGGCCGTACTGGTTGCCGAACTGTCCCGCGGTGGTCACACCGGAACCGAAGTTCGCGTATCCACCGCCCTCCTGCCTGGGCAGGTTCCTGAAAACCGGATTGCTCGTGGTACGCACGGCTTCCCTTTCTGGAGTCGTTGCCGCTGTTCATCGAGGTGGATGCCTCGATATCCAACTGCCTTGTCCAACGTTTGCGATCGGCGGCGAGTTCCCGGGGGAAGCTCGCCGAGCCAGACAATTCGGACTCTACCGTTGTCTCGGGTCGTGCAGCCCACGCACAGACCGAGTCACCGTGAATTTCCGGTTGCGACCGACCACCTCGGTCCGGCCGACCATGCGTTCGACCACGGCCCGATAGTTGAGGTGCGAGTTGTACACGGTCCACAGCTCGCCGCCGGGGCGCAGTACCCGTCCGGTCTCGGCGAACATCTTGATCGCCGATCCGGTGTGCACGGCCGCGCCGACGTGGAACGGCGGATTGCACAGCACCAGATCGGCGCTGTTGTCCGCGGTCGAGGACATCGCGTCGTCGCGCGCGACGCACACGCGGTCGGCGACGCCGTTCACCTCGGCGGTGGCTCGTGCCGAGGCGACCGCGGCGGCCGATTGATCGGTGGCGACCACCTTGATTCCCGGCCGCGCGACGGCCAGCGCGACGGCCAGGATGCCGGTGCCGCAGCCGAGGTCGATCGCGTCGCGGGCGTCCGGCTTCATCAATTTCAGATGTTCGAGCAGGAACCTGGTTCCGATGTCGAGGCGGGCGCCGGAGAAGGCGGCGCCGTGCGCGACCACCTCGAGCCCCAATTCGTCGAGCCGCTCGCGCACCGGGAAGGGCGGGTCGCCCACCGGCTTTGCCCCGGCGACCAGCAGGGTGCGTGACTTCTGCCTGCCGCGGCTGGCACGCACTTCGCGGAACGACTGAGCCAGAACATCGTTCATCGACTTGGTCAGATACTTGTCCCGGCCGCCCGCGAATACCTCGACATCCGAATCGGCGTAACGGGCAATGGCATCGGCTATTTCGGCCAATCCGGCCAGCACTCGGGGCAGGCGCAGCAACACGACTCGAGCATCACTCAGCAATCCGGCGCCGAGTGAATGCGCGGTGTAGCGATCCGACAGACCGAGCGCGCGGGCGTTGTTGGCCAGCGCTAGTTCGCCGGTGAGCAGATCCTGGTGCACCCGGACATCGCGCAGATCGTGCCCGGCGATGGCGCCGAGAGTCAGCGCGCCGTAACTGTCGCCGATAACGGCTACCTTTCCGCTATCGGCGGTCGCCAAGGCGTCCGCGGCGGCGTCGAGGATCAGCCGATCGGCGGCATCCACGGCATAGAGGTTCAGTGCCTCCACGTCCGGATACCGCCGCAATCGGCCCAGTACGTCCTCGACTTGTCCCACGCCTCAAGTGTGCTAGATCGTTGCCGCATGGTCGCGCCCACCCCGTCCAATCGACCGTCCCGCGTTTTGCGCTGCCGCGAGCAGGCGGAGCGATCCACTGCCGCACAGGGATTCGGCGCCGACGGAGAAACGCATCCGACCGCGGCGTGCCGACCGACTCCGAAGTGAACGGTCCGTGGCCGGACAGATCGCGGGCCGCGCATCGCAACGGAGCGCACCGCGTCGACGCCACGGTCGTCGACGCGACTCGAACCCGCACGACATCCATCGTCGAGCGAACCGCGCGATCGGCTGCGTCATCGATCCGGCCTGCCGGCTCGCGTCGGTCGTATCTCGGCGTCCCCCTGCCGCACCCGAGCCGCCGCCTCGCGCCGATCCAGCCCGGATCGGCGAAAGCTAGTGCTGGCCAATCGAACTACAACCATCGGCACGCCGGTGTGATCGAGCCGTTACCCGGCTTGACGGCGGCGGGTGACGCACGCCACGCGAACAAATCTCGTGCACCGCGCGTGGCCGAGAAATAGCAATTGACCGGCAATTTCCCAATCGCCGCTGCTGTCCTGCCATGCCGACACGCACGCGCGGATACGTTCCTTTCACATCCGCTGGGCGGCGAATCATCCGCAACCAGCCCCGATTACGCCATCCGACGCGCTCCGCTGAGTAGCATCGGCCTCATGCGCAACTGGATGGTGCTGACGGTCGCGGTCGCGACAGTACTGCTCTCGGGCTGCGGCAATGGCGAGTCGGCCCCGCAGCTACCGGCCGCCTCCCCGATCACCGGCACGGCCGTGACCCGTACGCCGGCCGGGCCTGCGCCCGCCGCGCCGCAAGACGCCTCACCCAAGCAGGGCACCGCGTCCGCTGACGCGGCGCTCACGGTCACCGACATCCGGCTCGGCCGCCAACCCGGCTTCGACCGCGTGGTCTACGACCTCGGCGGAGTCGGCACGCCCGGCTGGCTGGTCCGATACACCGACCGCGCCGTGCAGGACGGCAGCGGCAATCCCGTCGACGTGGCGGGCCGGTCGATTCTCGAGGTGCGCATCCTGGGCTCGGCCTACCCCTTCGACAGCGGGGTGACGCCGTACTCGGGCCCAGACCCCGCCGTCGACCCGGCGGTGCCCGGCATCGCGGGTGTGTACCGGACGACGGTGTTCGAAGGCGCCACCCAGTCGTTCATCGGCGTGCAGGCCGACCGGCCCGCCTTCACCGTCACGACGCTGTCCAATCCGACCCGGCTGGTCGTGGACATCGCCAGCCCGTAGACCCATACCGGTACACCCAAGGGGTATCTGCGGGCGGCTGGTCCGCGACCACTAGACTCGGCTCTCGTGGTCCTACGCCGCATCCTCCGCGCCGCCGGGTTCGCCCGGCTGCTCGGTGTGCTGGCATTGCTCGCCGGGATCGTCGCCATGCATTCCGCCGTCTTCGCGGGCGTCGGCCATGCCGCCGGGGTGCACCACATCGCCAGCCCTACGCCCGGCCCTGATGCGGCCGCGCGGGCAACGGTCGCGGGGACACAGCCAAACCACGACGGCACTCCGGCGGGCCACGACAAGCCTCGTGGGCACACCCGGATCACCCCGCGCGACGGCGTGATCGACACCGGACACGTCTGGACTCCGCCTCCCCACAACGGCACCCTGCCCGGCTTGGAGAATGCTGGATTGCCCGGCCGAACCGAAGCGGGCGTCGAGCCGAATCGCGTCTGGGCGCGATCGAGCCACGACGGCACTGCGCCAGGCCACGACCAGCACCGAACGGGCGACGCCGGCAAAGACGGGTTCTTCCGATCCGCGGGCGGAACCAGCGTTGTCATGAGGGTTGCCGACGGTTTCGGACGAACCATCGTGGTTGGCGAGAGCTCAGATCCGTGGACTACTGCCGTGCGAGCCGTCACGGCGACGTTCGCGGCGACCGGAATGCCGGGCCCGGATTGCGCCGGGGATGGTTGCGACCGCGCGCACAGCGGGATGCACGGCTGCGTGTTCATCCTCGTCGTTCTCACGTCGCTGGTCGCTTTGGTGCTGCTCTACCGCATGGCGGCCGATCGCCCTGGCCGCGGTGTGGCGCGGCCTCGGCATTGGCGCCCGCGGCGGGAGCGACCGCCGCCGTGGACCGTGCTCACCTTGGCTGAACTGGCGATTCTGCGGATCTGACAGGTCCGTCGCGTCCGTGTGTCCGAACCACGGTCGCGGCGTTGTCCACTCGCCATCAGACTTCCCATTCCGCAAGGAGCACACTCATGTTCATCACCCGACCTCGCATCACCATCGTCCTCGCAGTGGTCACCGTGCTGAGCCTCGCCGGATGCGGCGACGCCGACACCGGGCACACCACCGAGCACGGCACCTCGACGAGCGCGCCAGCGACCGCACCGGCGCGCGCCGAGCACAACGACGCCGACGTGACGTTTCTGCGGATGATGTATCCGCATCACGCGCAGGCCGTGGAAATGGCCGAATTGGTGCCCGGTCACACCGACAATCAGCAAGTGCGCGCGCTGGCCGCATCGATCGAGCAGGCGCAGGCCCCGGAGATGCAGCAGATCACCACTCTGCTGCAGAGCTTCGGCCAACCCGCTCCCAGCGTCGATCAGGGACACCAAGGCCACGACATGCCGGGCACACCGATGCCCGGGATGATGTCCGCCGAACAGATGGCGGCCTTGCAAGCGGCATCCGGCCCGGATTTCGACCGCCAGTGGCTCACCATGATGATCGAGCACCACACGGGCGCAATCGCCATGGCCGAAACCGAACTCGCCGGCGGCACGAACCCGGACGCGCAAGCGCTCGCCCGCACGATCATCACGGCCCAGCAGGCGGAAATCGACCAGATGCGCGCCATGCTCGGCCAGAGCTGAACCAGCGCACCGCGCCGATATCGGTTGACCATCGATATCGGCGCGGCCGCGCGACGCTCGTGCGCGGCAAGTACCGTCGGACTGTCCGGCAGTTGCTTCCGTCCCGGCCGGGCGTGCCGAGGGGAAGGTTGGGACCGATCATGCGACGACTGGAACGCACGGGCCTGGTGGCCGCCGCGATGGCCACCGCGGCGGGCGGGTTGCTCATCGGCGCCTGCGCACAGCAGGTTTCGGGTACCGCGGAGGTGAACGAGACCGACCTGGCCGCCTACGCCTCGGAGGTCACCTCCTCGGCGGCCGCGGCCTCGTCGTCGCGGGCCACCGCCGCGGCCCGCGCCACCGACTCGGCCTGCGACGCCTTCCTTTCCGCGAACGGCAGTTCGGTGCGGGCGTTCAACGACTACATCGACGCCAGCAACACCAAGGGCCGCAACGACCCCGACACGAACGGCAAGGCCGACCACGCCGTCGCGACACTGCGCCACAACGCGCGCTCGGTGGACCAGCAGGTCACCTGGGAGGTGCCGCCCGCGGTCGCCGACCCGCTACGCGCATACCGCGACGACACCGTCGCTCTGGCCGACACCCTGGCCCGTCGCGCGGACACCGACACACTGAATGCCACGATCGACCGGTTCAACGTCACCAAGAACACGGCGCTGACCGCATGCCAGGGCCATGGCACCCGGTAGGCGGGTAGCGCTAGTCGCAGTGCAGTAGCCTGCGCAACGCGCTGTACAGCGCGTCAGCCGGATCGCCGCCCTGCGCGTCGGCGCGCCACGCGACGATGTGGTCCGGCCGCACGAGCAGTGCGCCGTCGGACGTGATTCCGGTCCGCCGTTGCCAATCCGGCGCATCGATCACCTCGGCACCGACCGCGATGCCGAGCCGATCGCCCGCTCGACGGGCCGCGCCGAGCCACCGCGCGCTACCTGGACCGACCAGTACGCAGAACTGGGAGCGGACCAGATCGAGTGTCGACTTCCCTTCGCCGATCCACAGGTGCGGGAGCCGAGAGCCCGGAGTCGCGTCGAGGACCAAGCCGAGATCCTCGGTGTCCGGCAGTTCGGTTCGCGCATCGATCACCGCGGCCGAGTCGTACCGATACCCGACGGCCACGACCGGACCGTTGACCATGCCTACCGCAGCACGAGCAGCGCCCGCTCCCGGGCCGGTAGTCCAATGCAGGTGCGGATGCGCCACCCGCAACAGCGCTTGGTCGAGGGTGAACGCGGCGACCGCGCGCCGCTCGGTCTCGTAGGTGTCCAGCAGGGCGGGTCCGGCCTGCCCGCCGAGCACCGCGGCCAGCTTCCAGGCCAGATTGTGCGCGTCCGCGGCGCCGGTGTTCAGGCCGAACGCGCCTTGCGGCGGCACGGCGTGGGCCGCGTCACCGACCAGGAAGACCCGCCCGTCCCGGAACCGATCGGCCAGCAACCCTCGTGCGCGCCAGGACAATCGACTCAGAATCACCGGCTCGAGAGCCGGATCGCCGACCGCCGTGCGGATCAGCGCGCGGCTCCGCTCGTCGGTGAAGTCGTCGGCCGACTGCCCGGCCTCCGGGTGGTAGTCGGTGTGGAAGATCCACTCCTGCGCACCGTCCACGGTGACCAGCAGGCCGGGCGCGTCCGATCCGGTGATCTCGCCTGTGGCGAAGGTCCTGCCCCGGGTGTAGGGCAGCAGATCCGCGCGGAACAGGATGCTCATCTTCGGATTGCCGAGCGCGCCGGGTCCCGAGGTCCCGATGCCCAGCGCTGCGCGCACGCCGCTGCGCACGCCGTCGGCGGCGATCACATAGTCCGCCCGCACGGCGGTGCCGTCGTCGAGCCGGGCGGTCACCCCGCCCGCGTCCTGTTCCAGCCCGACCACCGCGGTCGAATAGCGAATCACCACACCGCGTTTCGCCGCGGCCGGGGCCAGCACTGCGTCCAGCCGGTCCTGCGCGCAGATGCCGCGGATCGTCGCGGGGGTGATCAGTCCGGAAGCCGGTCCTGACCTGGTGGGCGCCGCGGCGATGGAAGAGAAGTCGATCGAGGCCAGCGTCGCGCCCGATACTCGTGCTCGACTGCCCGCCGACATGTGGACGGCCGCCGCGTTCACCTCGTCGGCGAGTCCGACCTCACGCAGGAATTCCATCGTACGCAGGCCGATTCCGGTGGCTCGCGGATGGATCGACGGTCCCGGCGCACGCTCGACGACCTGGGCCGCCACACCGTGATGCGCGAGGAAGACGGCCGCGAAAAGCCCGACCGACCCAGCACCGACGATCAGCACGGGAATTTTCGACGCCGACATGACCACTCCTTATGGATACAGTGTTGCCATAACGGCTACATCGTAACCACAGTGCTAGGATGTGCGCAAAGGAGGACGTGATGACGAGTTCGCCCGAGCCGCCCACACTGGTGTGGAGCAAGCAGCCGCGCGCCCCGCGCCGTCAGGCGCCCAGCGTCGAGCGGATCGTGCGCACCGCCGTCGACCTCGCCGACAACGAGGGTCTGGACGCGGTGTCGATGCGGCGCATCGCGGCGGAACTCGCGTCCGGCACCGCATCGCTCTACCGCTACATCGCCAGCCGCGACGACCTGCTCGATCTGATGATCGATGCGGTCCTCGGCGAAACCGGCCCGCCCACGCTCACGGGGGACTGGCGCGCCGACCTGGGTGCGGTCGCCCGGCACCTGCGCGCCACCTTTATCCGGCACCCGTGGCTCAGCGCCGAACTCACCGGACGCCCTGCCCTCGGCGCGAACTCGCTACGTCTACAAGATCTCTCGCTCACCGCAGCCGGAGCCCTCACCACCGACATCACTCGCGCCGCCGCGGTCGTCGACACGGTGCAGGCGTATGTCTTCGGCGCGGTCGCCCAGCAGTTGGCCGACGAGCGAGCACAGCGGAGAACAGGTCTCACCGAGGACGAATGGCGAGAAGCGGTCGCGCCCTATATCCGCGAGGTCATCGCGAGCGGCCGGTATCCCGAGTTCGGCCGCCGCGTTCGCGACGCCGTAGACCAGGATGCGGACCATCGCTTCGCTTTCGGGCTCGCGTGCGTACTGGACGGCATCGCGGCGCACGCGGTCGATTAGGCCCGTGCGCGTTCACGCCGTCGTTCGAGCACAACCAGGGTCACGCCAACCAGCAGGAAGACTACGGCGATCAGGGCCGTCGTGGTCGCAATGCGGTCGAGACCCCACCCGGCGAGCAGCGCGGCGCCGATCGCGGCCAACGCCGCGACCAGCAACAGCCCGTATCCCGGCCAATTCCTGGTGTCGGCCAGCGCCGCCCCCGGTTGCGGTGCAGGGTCGCGTGCGATGTCCGGAGCGTCATCGAGCGGGGGGATCTCCCACGGCTCGTCTTCCGCTGTCATGCTGCTTCCTCGTGCCTACTGTCGATCCGATAACTGGCATGAGGATGCCCGGCTCGTCCGCGCCGAAACGCCGACCTGGAATTCAGTTGTAGGATTTGGTGACTCCGTCGAGCAAGTGCTCCAGGGTGTCGTAGGTGGGCGTGGCGACCACGTCGATCAGGTCCGCGGCCACCGGAATGTTGCGTTCGGCGGCGACCTTCGCGAACTGGGCGGCGTCGTTGGCGCGGAAGCCGTGCTCGGCGGCCAAGCGCTGCAGTTCGGGATCGGTGGACAGCAAGCGTCCGAGCCGGTCACCGGTCGCCCCGAACGGCACCAGCGTGTGCCTGGACAGCACCGTCGGGGAGGGATACAGCAGCGTCATGTCAGGTTTGACCTGTCCGCGCACGGTGGCCTCGACATACTGCGACTCGTAGATCCAGACCATCGGTGTGGGGCCCATCCCAGTGGCGAGATAGTTGTTGAACGGTCCCTCGGTGGTGTTCTCGGTGTAGCCCTGGCCGACGAAAAGCCGTGCCAGCGCGGGCAGGACGGCCTGCTCGGCGGCTTGGCCCTGCACAATCGTGTTGCCGTTGACGACATAGCTCGCCGCGGCCACGTACATCGCGGCGGAGTTCGAGCTGCGCGGGTCGGTGGTGGAGATCAGGATGTTCTTGCGCACCGGGTAGGCGGTGTTGCCGGGGAGCTCGTCCCAGCGCGTGCCGTTACGGACGAGTTCGAGGTAGCGGCGCAGGTCGAGGGTCGATACCGGCCCCTGGCGCACCGCACCAGCCCCGGCCAGCAGGTCCGCGATCGGCGTGAACGTCGCGATCGCCATCGGCGAGGAGAACGGCGTGTACTTGGCGGTCACATTGCGCTGCCGCTGAATTCGCTCCGCGGCCTGTTCGCTGGACGGGAACGCGAAATCGTATTTCGCGAGATCGATGGTCGTGGCGATCTGCCGCGATCCGGCAGGTTCGACTTCGACGCGGACACCGTTGCGCGCCAGCGCATCGATCACCTTCGGGTCCTGGAAAAATGCCATCTTCTCCGAACCGACGACGCCGCGCACCACGATAGGCGCAGGGGCTGGAGCAGGTGCGGCCGCAGGCGGCTCCGAAACGGGTTGGCGCACAGCGAAGACAACCGCCAGCACGACCACGATGACTGCCGCCGCGGCGGCGAGCGGAGCGAAACGCTTATTCGCCGACCACAATTGACGGAGGTCCGGCAGCGTGAACGTCGCCTTCGGCTCGGTCGGCTCCGCCGCCTTTTTCATCGTCGCGGCTTGTGCCTCCGCCTCGTCGACCTTCTCCAACTCGCGTCGCACCAGCCGCTCGATCAGGATCGGAATGAACTGCCGCACCGGGCGACCCTCGAACTTCCGCCGTGCCGCACCGATGGTGCTCTCGATATGCTCCGGAGAGTACGTCTCGGTGTAGTTTTCGACCAGCCGCTCCGTCATCTGACGGATCGCCTGCTCCTCACGGACGGTATCGATTACCACCACAATCTCCTCGGCGTCCCGGCGCTAGCGCGGCAGCGTCCCGGGCGGCACCGCGCCGGCCAACCGTAGCCGCATCCACGCGGCGCCGACATCCGGCCAGGCTTCCCGCTGGTGAATGATTTCCGCTGTGCCGGTGGACATCTCACGCATCCGTCACTTCGCTTCTGCCCAGCTCAGAGGCCACACAGCGCCGATGGGCGGTGGACGAGACACCGCCCGAACCGGACGTCCAGCCCCCCGAACGCGCCATGGAGAATTCAATACCGCATCGCCAATCCGCCACCACGCGTTGTACTTGTGTTTCCCACGCACCGGCTCGTCCGAGCCTGCGGGCCCACCCCTCTCGCGCACACGGCGCTGCCGCGTCAGGGAACTCGCGGATGCAACGCCACGGCGGTGATTGCGCGCACCGATGCCGCTACTGCATAGCGAAGCGGAGCAGCGCCTGCTTGTCACCTTGCTTGATCTTGCCCTTGCGGTTCAGCACCTCCAGCTTCCACACATCGCCGGAACGGAATGCCCTCGCCACCGCGTTGGCGTTGTCGTTGCCGAGCAGCGACGGCCAGATGTCGGCGACCTGCTGGCTGCTGCCACCGGTCGAGTCGTAGACCTTGAACGAGATGTTGTTCGCCTTCTCGAATGAACTGCCCTTCTTGAAGGCCGCGGCGACGAAGATGATCGCGTCGATCGCGCCGGGCACATCCGCGAACGTGACATGCACCGTCTCGTCGTCACCGGAAGCGGCACCGGTCTGCTCGTCGCCGGTGTGCACGACCGAGCCGTTGCCCAACGGGTCCAGCGAGTCCAGCCCGGCGAAACGCACGGGCTCGCTGCCCTGCATGAGAATCGCAATGAGATCCAGGTCCACGCCGCGCTTGCGACGCGCCCAGCCCAGCGCCCCGCCGCTGGTGCCGCTGGACGGATCCCAGCTCACCCCCACACTCAGCTTGGTGATACCGGCCAGATCCGCGGCGCCGTCTTCTTTTTTGAGCGTAATCATGGTCGCAAGGCTACCGGCGATTCCGCAGCTCCGAGCGGCATAGCGGTACCGCGGATCCCGCTCGGCAATCGCGCGAATACTGTGCTCTGGAAGAGGTTTCCGTACCGCTTCCACTATTGTGCGGAGAGATGTAACCCACTCGTTCTCCACTGGGCGGAGGAATGTAACCCATCCGGCCGACTCGAAGGCAGACGAGTGAGCACCTTCGGACACCCTAGCCGGATCGGAAAGTTGACGATATCGTCAGCGTGTTGGTGTCGAAAGGAGCTGCCCCTCATGTCCAGAGTCGCCGTGGTTACCGGTGCTTCGTCCGGAATCGGCAAGGCTACGGCTGCCGCGCTTGCGGCGCGGGGCTACCAGGTGATCGGAACCAGCCGCAATCCCGACACGATGGGCGGCGACGCCGCGGTGGCAGGTGTCGAGTATCGGGCACTCGATCTGACCGACAAGGCATCGATCGAAGCGTTCGTCGCAGGGCTCGATCAGGTCGACATCCTGGTCAACAACGCGGGCGAAAGCCAGGCCGGTCCTCTCGCCGAGCTCCCCGGCGACGCGGTCGAGCGGCTGTTCCAGCTGAACGTGCTCGGTCCGGTCGCCCTGACAAAGGCACTCCTGCCCGGCATGCGGGAGCGCAAGTACGGCCGCGTGGTGATGGTCGGGTCGATGCTCGCGAGCTTCCCGATGCCCTACCGCTCCTCCTACGTCGCCACCAAGGCGGCGCTGCGCGGCTTCGCGGTCTCCGCCCGCTTCGAGGAATCCCCCTTCGGCGTCTGGATCACCGCCATCGAGCCCGGCCAGATCGACACCGGCCTTCGTGAGCGGCGCACGAAATACCTCACCGAGGGTTCCGCCCACACCGCCGACTTCACCGCTTTTATGGCCAAACTCGACGAGAAACAGGCCAAAGGCATTACCCCCGAAAAGGTCGCCACCACCATCGTCAAAGCAATCGAAGCCGACCGGCCTCGCCCCCTCTACGCCGTGGGCAGCAACGCACCCGCGCTGTTCACCATCCGCCGCCTACTCCCCCGTACGGCAATGGAACGCATCATCGCCCGAGCCCACGGGCTTTCCCGCTGAGGCGGGCGATCACCCGCCGCACGCGCATTTCCCGACCATACGCAACCGGCGACCATGTGACTATGCTGCCCAGCAGTTCCGATGTGTAGCAATAGCTTTCGGCCATCCCTGTCGAGTCCCGGATCGAGGGGGAATGCCGGGGCGGCATCCATACTCCGGTAACGTCTCCGTGCGCTCCGCCGATGCACTGCGACGAGGTGTCGACGGCACGCTGGGTGACGAAGGAGTTCGGGAATTGACACGCAAGTCGATTCGACGCGTTAAGACATTTGCGCTTGCGGGAGTGGTCGCAGCCGTGTTGAGCACGGCATTGGGTAGCGGCAGCGCGGTCGCCGAAGAAACCGACCCCATCATCGCCGCCAAGGCGCTACTGGCGTCCCCGGTTGCCGCCGACGGCTCGAAGATCGTCTCCGGAGCGATCAACGGCCGCAATATCTCGCTGGAGGTCTACTCCGCGGCGATGGACACGAACATCGCGGTCAAGGTGCAGCGCCCCAAGGACGCTTCGCAGCCCCGCCCGGCGCTCTACCTCGTCAACGGCGCCGGTGGCGGCGTCGATCTGGCGACCTGGTGGGGCAACACCAACGTGGGCGATTTCCTTGCCACCAAAGATGTCAACATAGTGATGCCGGTCGGTGGCCCCTTTGCGTACTACGCCGATTGGAAGCAGTCGGATCCGGTACTCGGCAACAACAAATGGCGCACGTTCTTCACCGAGGAACTGCCACCGTTGATCGACAAGGCGCTCGGCACGAACGGCGTCAATGCCATCTCGGCGAACTCGATGACCGCCACCGCGATCCTGCAGATGGCGGAAGCCAAGCCGGGACTCTACGCAGCCGCAGCAGGTTACAGCGGTTGCGCACAGATCTCCGATCCGATCGGCAAGCAGTTCGTCAAGCTGGTCGTCGAAACGTGGGGCGGCGGGGACGTCCGGAACATGTACGGCGAGGACGACGATCCCGCATGGGCAGCCAACGATCCGGTGCTCAACGCGGAAGGTTTGCGCGGGACGAAGATCTTCATGTCGACCGGCAGCGGCCTTCCGGGCCCGCACGACACGATGACCAGCCGGTTCACCCTGAACAAAACGCCGTACGGCCTGGGTAACCAGCTCGTCATCGGCGGCGTCATCGAGGCCGCCACCAATTGGTGCACGCGCAATCTGCAGACCCGCCTGAACGAGCTGAACATTCCCGCCACATTCGATTTCCAGCCCGCAGGCACCCACTCCTGGGGCTACTGGCAGGACGCGTTCTATCGGTCCTGGCCGATGCTGGCCGGAGGACTCGGATTGCCCGAGTAGCACCGCGCATACGCATCGTCACGGCGACCGTGCTCGGCCGGTCACGTGACGGTGTCGCCCACCAGCCCCGGGGTGGGTAGGCAGTAGAAACTGCGCCGGCCTTATGGGGCGTTGTACTCATTCGCGGGCAGTTCGTACTCATCATGCGCAAGATCGGTGTTCGCCCACCATGCGTAATTCCACTCTCGATTGACGACAAGCCGATCGGCCCACGGAAAAGCATCGGCTCCCATCGTGCGAACAGCCGTCTCGATACGGTCCACGGCCCGTTCCAAGTGACGACCCTGAATGTTACTGATGCTGTCTGCAGCGACATGGAATTCGAAGGACAGCTTGAGAACCCTTGGCGTGCTGGCCATCTCGGCAACCTTTCGTACGGTACCACCAAAGTCTCACGAGAGTACGCGAGTTTCACAAGTAAGTCGATGCCTCACGAAGCCAGCCAGCACTGCCGTGCGGACGGGCCATAGGCAGCGATTCACCCGGGTTCACGCGGCGTCGGGCACTCGTACCAAACGTGGACGGACGCGCCGAATCGGTCTGGGGTGAATAGGGGTTTGCGCAGGTCCGCCCCAATAAGTGGGGGCGCTCAGGGCGGTAACCGGGGGTGGGTTGGGGGCGATGAGCCGGTTGAGTTCGTCGACAGTGGAGGCCGGCGTGGGCCGTGGTTTGAGAAGTGTTCTGGTGACTGCCATTACGGCGAGCGCACTCATGCTCGGGATCGGTGCGCCGGTGGCCGCGCAGGCCGCGCCGGGCGAGCTGAAGCACTGCGCGGTCAGCAGCGGACGGGTACCCGAGACTGCGACGCCGGAGGAGGTCGGAATCGATTCGGCGGCGCTGCGGCGTGCGGTGGCGTTCGCGGCGGATCCGACCCGCACGACGCTGCAGGTGTTTCGGAACAACTGTCTGATCGCGGCGGGCCCGGACAACGCGCGGGCCGCCGGTGTGCCGTGGAATCTGTGGAGTAGCACCAAGAGTGTGGTGGCGATGGTCGCCGGGATCGCGGTGGACGAGCAGCGGCTGCGGCTCGACGACCCGATCGGCGCGTATCTGCCACCCGAGCTCGGTGATGCCGGACATCGCGCGATCACGGTGCGGAATCTGCTGCTCGAATCCTCCGGTATGCAGGTGGCGGTGGCATCCGAGGGCATAACCGGATTGGCGCAACTCGACCCGAATGTGGTGGCGCAGGCGTTGGCGATGCCGATCGACCAGCAACAGGGCATCGAGTGGCGCTACAGTCAGCGCGCCGTCGATCTGCTCGTCTACATCATCCAGCGAGCGGTCGGCGCGGACTTTCAGGCATACGCGCAACGAAAACTGTTCGACCCGCTGGGCATTCCGCGCACCGACTACTTCTGGGGCCGCGACCGCAGCGGAAACACTTACGGCTACGCACACCTACTGCTACCACCCGACGACTTCGCCAAGCTCGGCCTGCTGCTCACCAACCGCGGCAATTGGGGCGGCAATCAGATCATTTCGGCGGAGTATTTGGCGGAGGCCGGTCGGCCAGGCCAGACCAACCCGTGCTACGGGTTCCTGTTCGTGGTCAATGGACCGGAATGTACCAACTACTTTCCCGGCCTCCCACCGGACGCGATGCAGATGTCGGGCATGATGCGCCAGGACAATTTCATCGTGCCGAGCCTCGGATTGATGGTCAGTTGGACCGGCGTCACCGTCCCCGGCAGCGCACTGAGCTTCCCGCACGACGTGCTACGCGCAGTCGGCGCCGCCTTCCGCGAACCCCGCCTACCCGACTCGCGCCCCTACGAACAGCAATCCGATATCCAGCTATCCGACCCGATGATCTCGAACCCGAACGCCACCCTCGCCGCCCTCGGCATCGGCCCGATGGCCTACCCAGGCTGCAACCCACTGTCCTGCCTCGGCACCCCCATGTCCGCCCCATTCGCCAACTGGCCCCCAGGCTGTTTCATCCTCGGCTGCCTCGGCCCCCACCCAGCAACCCCCGGGATCAAGCCGTGAGTGGCACACGGCTGCGGCGAAACGCGAGAAGACCTCTCCGTGGTGTGCCACTCGCGGGAGGTCTCGTAGTGCCCCCAGTCGGACTCGAACCGACACTGGGCGGATTTTAAGTCCGCTGCCTCTGCCAATTGGGCTATAGGGGCGTCCGGGACAGCGTACCGAGTCGTACGGCTGTACCGGAATTCCGGCAATTCGCCGGGTGGCGGGGCGTCTGCCGTGGCCGGACGGGGGGTGGCGCGGTGGTGCGACCAGGGGTGGTGGCCGGTGTTTGGGCCCGGTGGTGGCAGGCGTCCCAGAGAACTAGATCGGCAGCGGCGGGCTGGTGTTAGCGTTCGCGACCGGACTGGCGCGGAGAATTTCGACCGTCGGCGTGTCGGCCGTCGGCGTGTCAGCGACGGGGCGGCAGCGGGATGCGGGTGAGGTCGGTGGCGATGTGGATCTCGCCGGTGAAGTACTTCGATGCTTCGGCCAGGTGTTCGTCCAGGTCGCGGTAGCGCTGGGAGAAGTGGGTGAGGACCAGGGTGCGCGCACCGGCGTCGGCGGCGGCTCGGGCGGCCTGGCCCGCGGTCAGGTGGCCGTATTCGGTGGCCAGGTGCTCGTCGGCGTCCAGGAAGGTGGCCTCGATGACGAGCATGTCGACGTCGGCGGCGAGTTCCTGGACGCCGGAGCACAAACGGGTGTCCATCACGAAAGCGAAGCTCTGGCCGGGCCGCGACTCGCTGATCTCGTCGAGAGTGATTGTCCGGCCGGCCAACTCGACGCTGCCGCTGCGTTGGAGTTCGGAGATGACCGGGCCGCGCAGCCCGAGAGCGTGCAGCCGGTCGGGCAGAATGCGTCGACCGGGCGGCTCACTGAGCCGGTAGCCGAAGGTGTCGACCGGATGCGAGAGCCGGACCGCGGTCACCGTGAACGGCGCCTCGGGCAGATCCACGGTGCCCGGTCCGGCGATGGGGCGCGGCCGCAGCTCGGCGCGGTGATAGTAGGACGTCGCGTTGACCAGCCGGTCGTAGTACGCGGCCCCCGACGCCGGAAACCACACGTCGACCGGATGCGGCACCCGATCGAGATTGATCCGCTGCACCACCCCGGCCAGCCCGAGACTGTGGTCGCCGTGGAAATGGGTGATGGCGATCCTCGTCAACCCCGTGACCGAGACACCGGCATACGTCATCTGCCGCTGTGTTCCCTCGCCCGGGTCGAAGAGAATCGCCTCGTCATCCCACCGCAGGAGATACCCGTTGTGGTTTCGCTGTTTCGTCGGCACCTGGCTAGCGGTCCCGAGCACAACCAACTCGCGCTGCGACACCGCGCCAGGCTATCCGCAGTTACCGGATAGCCGAACACGGCATACGGCCAAGCGGCTGCCTCGCCTTCCCTTCGGCCCGGATGAGCATCACCCAGCGGCAGCCGCTACGCCGCCCAGCGCGAAGCTGCGGACGGAGTCGTCCTGCGGGGTCCTTACGCGACCGGGGTTTTCCCGAGCAGGGAGTTACGCCGGGAGTAGCTGAAGTAGATGACGAAGCCGATCGCCATCCACACCACGAACCGCAACCAGGTCTCCACCGACAGGTTGAGCATCAGCCACAGGCAGGACAACACCGCGAGGATGGGAATCACCGGAACGAGCGGAACGCGGAAGCCGCGCGGCAGATCGGGGCGGGTGCGGCGCAGGATGAGCACGCCCACCGAGACCAGCACGAACGCGAACAGCGTCCCGATGTTGACCATCTCCTCCAGCGTGCCGAAGTCCACGAACCCGGCCAGCAGCGCGCACGACACACCGACGAGCACGGTGACGCGGACCGGCGTGCCGTGCTTGCCGGTGTGCGCGAGCTTGCGCGGCACCAGGCCGTCGCGCGCCATCGCGAACAGCACCCGGGTCTGCCCCAGGTACATGACCATGACCACCGTGGTGAGCCCGGCGAGCGCGCCGATCGAGATGATGTTCTTCGCCCAGTCCGCGCCATGGATCGCGAACGCCGTCGCCAAGGTGGCGTCGGTACCGGCCAGCTCGGTGTAGGACACCATGCCGGTGAGCACCAGCGCCACCGCCACGTACAGGACGGTGACGATGAGCAGCGACCCGAGAATGCCGCGCGGCACCGCGCGCTGGGGATTCCTGGTCTCTTCGGCCGTCGTGGCGACGACGTCGAAGCCGATGAACGCGAAGAACACCAGGCTGGCCGCCGCGAGCAGGCCGTACCAGCCGAAGTTGCTGTGCCCGGCCCCGGTCAGATAGGAGAACAGCGATTGCCGCAGTCCCTCGCCTCGTTCGCCGGGTTGCGACGGTGGGATGTACGGCGAGAGGTTCGAGGACTTGAAGTAGGTGACGCCGACGACCAGCACAAGCGCGATCACGCCCAGCTTGATCGCCACCGCCAGCGCCGACACCCGGGAGGACAATTTCGTGCCCGTCGCGAGCAGCACGCCCAGTACCGTGATCAGCAGCACCGCGCCCCAGTCGAAGCTCACCGAGCCGAAGTGCGCGACCGGTGAGGTGGTGCCGAGTACCTCGCCGAGATACTGCGACCAGCCTTTGGCCACCACCGCGACGGCGAGCGAGAACTCCAGGATCAGGTCCCAGCCGATGATCCACGCGACGAGCTCGCCGAAGGTGGCGTAGGAGTAGGTGTACGCACTGCCCGCCACGGGAACGGTCGAGGCGAACTCGGCGTAGCACAGCGCGGTCAACCCGCAGGCGATGGCGGCGAAGACGAAGGCGAGCGAGACGGAGGGACCCGCCACATTGCCCGCGGTGCGGGCGGTGAGCGTGAAGATGCCCGCGCCGACCACCACGGCCACGCCGAAGATGGTGAGGTCCCAGGCGGTGAGGTCCTTACGGAGTTTCGAGTCGGGCTCGTCGGTGTCACGGATCGACTGCTCGATGGACTTGGTGCGGAACATGCCGCCCCATCGAGACGAGACATCACCCGTCTCGGCTTGTGGCCTTGGGTTCGTCACTGGTTCTCCTTCATCAGCGCTGATGTGCATCTGTTCTGTACCCCGGCGGCGCGTCAATGCACGCCCACCATGAACTTGCTGATCCGCGGTGCGACAGAGGCGACGATCAGTCCCGCGCACACCACGACCGTTCCGGTGATACCGAAGTAGGCGAATTCGTGGCCTGGGTCATAGAACCGAGCCAAAGTACCCGACATCGAGGTTCCGATGCCAATAGAGAAAAAATACAGCGCCATCATCTGCGCCCGGAAAGCTTCCGGTGCCAGCTGGGTGGTGACCGCAAGTCCCACCGGCGACAGCAGCAGTTCGGAGATCGCGAACACGGCCATGATCGCCAGCACGAGCAGTGCGGGCACGGCGCGCCCGGTGGTGCCGGACATGGGCACGAACAACCAGAACGCCGCGCCCATGCCGATCACGCCGAGCGCGAATTTCCGCGGCGTGCTCGGTGCCCGCTGTCCCAGTTTGGTCCACAGGAGCGCGAACACCGGCGAGAGCAGGATGACCCAGACCGGCTGAACGGAGCCGATCCAGCTGGACGGCGCGGTCCAGCCGAAGATGCGCCAGTTCATCCGTTCGTCGGAGTAGACCGCCAGCACCGTGAAGATCTGCTTGAACAGCGAGAAGAACACGGCGTTGGCGATGAACAACGGAAGGAACGCGCGCACCCGGCTGCGCTCGAATGGGGTCACTTTCGCGCTGGTGAGCAGCACGGCGAAGTACGCGACCGACGCGGCGACGATGACGCCGGTCGTCACCGCGGGCAGCCTGTCCAGTGTGATCAGACCGGTCATCCATACCAGCACGACAAGCAGCACGCCCCCGGCCAGCGCCGCGGCCAGGGGTCGGATGGCCGTACGCGGGAGCGGATTCGGCACCTCGCGGCCGTGCGTGCCGAGATTGCGGCGGAACACCATGTACTGGGCGAGTCCGAATGCCATGCCGATCGCCGCCGCACCGAAGCCGTAGTGGAAGCCGGCATGGGTCTGCAGCAGGCCGGTGAGCAGCGGGCCGCTGAAGGCGCCGAGATTGATGCCCAGATAGAACAGCGTGAAGCCGCCCGCGGCGCGCGCGTCACCCTTCGGATAGAGGGTGCCCAGTAGCGAGGAGGCGTTGGCCTTCAGCCCACCGCTGCCCAGCGCGACCAACATCAGGCCTGCCCCCACGCCGGACAGTCCCGGCAGCACGGCCAGCGCAATGTGCCCGGCCATGACCACGACGCCGCCGTAGAACAGCGTGCGCTCCATGCCGAGCAGCCGGTCGGCGATCCACCCGCCGAGCACGGTGGACAGATAGACCAGGCCGCCGTACGCGCCGACGATCCCGACGGCGGTGCCCTTGGCCAGTCCCAGTCCGCCGTCGGCGGCCGAGTAGTACAGGTAGTACCCAAGGATGGTAACCATCCCGTAGAACGAGAAACGCTCCCAGAGCTCGACGCCGAACAGGTTGGCCAGCCCGATCGGGTGGCCGAACAGTGTCCGTGTGGCTGCTGATTCATGCGATGTTGCCGCTTCAACCATCTTCCGACGATCACACGGCGGTGGGCGCTGGGAAGATATTCGTTTGTTCTGTTCACAACTTGTCCCGGTGTTTGCTTCGAATACCACCGGGCACTCGACAAAAGAGAGGCCGACCAGCGCGACCACCCGACCCGAACCCGAGAAAGCGTTGTGCTGATGGTTCACGTGGAAACCACCGTCCCGGCGACACCGGAGGAGATCTTCACCGTCTTGGCCGACGGGTGGCTGTTCTCGGCCTGGGTGGTCGGCGCGACACACATTCGCGATGTCGACGACGACTGGCCCGCGGTCGGCTCCCGGCTGCACTACAGCGCGGGCGTGTGGCCGCTCACGGTGGACGACACCACCGAAGTGGTCGCGGCGGCCCCGCCGCGCATGCTCGAACTGGAGGCCAAGCTCAGTCCGCTCGGCTCGGCGTGGATTCGCCTGGAACTCGTCGCGACGCCGACAGGTGAAACCGAGGTCCGCATGTACGAGCACTCGAAACACGGACTCGGCGCGCTGATACCCACCGTCGTCCAGGAATTGCTGCTGGTGCCGCGCAACAAGGAATCGCTGTCCAGGCTGGCCGATATCGCGGTCGGCAAGGCACGCCGCGCGGCCGCTCGCGCCGAAGTGGGTTCGATTACCTGACGGCGTCCGCGCGGTGGGTCAGGCGATGGACAGGGCGATGCCGTCGAGGATGTCGTGCTCGCTGACGACCAGCTCCGAGATGCCCGCGCGGCGGGACAATTCTTCCGCCAGCACCTCGGTGATCACCGCGCCGCCGCCGATCACGTCCACCCGGCCCGGGTGCATCGGGCCGAGCGCGGCGCGCTGGTCATGGTCCATGGCGGTCAGCCTGCCGCAGACATCGTGTACCTGCTCGAGGCTGAGCCGGGTGAGGTGAACCTTCTCCGAGTCGTATTCCGGGAGGTCGAGCGCTACCGCGGCAATGGTGGTCATTGTTCCGGCCACGCCGACCCAGGTGTGCGCCCCTTCCACGGGGACGTGGGTGAACGCCTCCCCGAGCCGTTCGGTGGCGAAGGCGCGGGCGGCCGCGATCTGTTCCGCGGTCGGCGGATTGCCCGCCAGGCAGCGCTCGGTGATCCGCACGCAACCGATATCCGCGGAGAACGCGGCCCGCACGCCCGCGCTGTCTCCGAATACCAGCTCGGTCGATCCGCCACCGAGGTCAACGACAACGAAAGGTCCTGCCGCACTGGACAATTCGCCGATCGCGCCGGCGAATGACAGACGCGCCTCCTCGTCGCCGGTGATCACCTCGGCTTCGGCGCCCGCCACCACGGTGCCGAGCTCCGCGCGCGCCATGGCGAAGAAGTCTTCCCGGTTGGCAGCGTCCCTGGTGGCGGACGTGGCTACCATGCGCACACGGCTGACCCCGGCCTCGCGCATCAGCGCCACATAGTCGGCCAACGCGGCGCGGGTGCGTTCGATTGCCTCCGGGGCGAGCGAACCGGTCGCGTCGACGCCCTGGCCGAGCCGGACGATGCGCATCTCCCGGTGCACGTCGGCCAGGTGTCCGTCGCCGAGCACGTCGGCGATCAGCAGTCGGATGGAGTTCGTGCCGCAGTCCACGGCGGCTACCCGGTCACTCATTGCTGCCTCCAGTCTCTGCATGGCCAGTCGGCTGATACCTCGGCCAGTCGGCCGGAATCGCGGTGCCGCGCAGGCCGTGGTCGGCGGCCAGCGCCACCGCCTCGTCGCCGAATGGGTTCACTCCGGGCCCCTTGGCCAGCGCGTGCGCGATCAGCACATGCAGGCACTTGACCCGCTCCGGCATTCCGCCACCGGTGAAATCGGTGCCGAGCGACTCGATCTCGTCGCGCTCGGCCAAATAGCTCTCATGGGCCGCGTGGTAGGCGGCGGCCAATTCCGGGTCGGCGCCGAGCCGCTCGGTCATCTCGCGCATCACGCCCGCGGATTCCTGCCTGCTCGCCTCGGCCGTCAGCCGCGGATCGGTCAGGTAGTAGAGGGTCGGGAAGGGGGTGCCGTCCGGCAGCCGCGGCGCGGTCTTCACAACGGCCGGGATCCCGTCCGGGGTGCGGTAGGCGATGGCGAGCACACCGCGCGGCGCGCGGCCCAGCTGCTCGGCGATGATCGCGAGATCCTGGTCGGTGGGTGCGGTCACCTAGGTCCTTCCGGTGCTTGCGGTGGCGCAGCCGCCTGCGTCGGCTGCGGCTCGGAGATGCTGCGCCACAATTCGGTGTACCACGGGTCCGGTTCCCTGGCTTTGGTGGGCGCCGGAGGCGGCGCGGGCGCCTCGATGCCGGGGATCTGCACGATATAGGGCGTCTCCCCCGGCATCACCAGGCGCAGCCGATCCCGCGCCTCGGTCCGGATGTAAGCCGGATCTTGTTGCTGCGCACGGCGATCACGTAACCGGGCCAGATCCGCCTCCAGCTCCTCGCGCTGGCGCGCCAGCTGCGCCGCCTCGGCGCGCTGGGTGAAATACGTGCGCATCGGCACGGCGAGGGTGAGCGCGAGCGCGCACACCACCATCGCGAGGATCACCGCTTTTCCGGTGGACAGCCCGAGAATGGTGTGGTCGTGCTGGTCGCCGCGCGAACTCGGTTCGCGCTTGCGCGGTCCCGGCTTCTTCTCCGCGGCATCCGAGCGTCGGCGGCCGCGTTTGGCCGCGGCATCGGCCGGGCGTGATCCGGCGGCACGCGACGTGCGGCGGTCCCCTCGTCCGGCCGGACTGGTCCCACGCGCACGTCGCTCCGTCATCTCATACCTTGGATATTCAGCCTTCGAACGCGAAACGCGGGAAGGCGACGTCGCCGGCGTAGCGCGCCGAATCACCGAGCGCGTCCTCGATGCGCAGCAGCTGGTTGTACTTGGCGACGCGCTCGCTGCGCGCGGGGGCGCCGGTCTTGATCTGGCCGCTGCCGACCGCCACGGCCAGGTCGGCGATGGTGGTGTCCTCGGTCTCGCCGGACCGGTGCGACATCATCGTCTTGTACCCGTTGCGGTGCGCCAGCTCGACCGCGTCCAACGTCTCGGTGAGGGTGCCGATCTGGTTCACCTTCACCAGCAGCGCATTGGCGGCGCCCTTGGCTATGCCCTCTTCCAGGCGCTCCGGGTTGGTGACGAACAGGTCGTCGCCGACGAGCTGGATCTTGTCGCCGATCTGGTCGGTCAGCGTCACCCAGCCGTCCCAGTCGTCCTCCGACAGCGGGTCCTCGATGGACACCAGCGGGTAACCGGCCAGCAGGTCGGCGTAGAACTGCGCCATCTCCTCGGCCGACCGCACGACGCCCTCGAACTTGTAGCCGCTGCCCGTGGTGAAGAACTCGGTCGCCGCGACGTCCAGCGCGAGCGCCACATCGCTGCCCAGCTTCAGACCGGTCTTGCCGATGGCCTCGCTGATCAGGTCCAGCGCCGCCTTGGTGCCGGCTACGTCGGGCGCGAAACCGCCCTCGTCGCCGAGACCGGTGGCCAGGCCCTTGGACTTCAGCACCGACTTGAGCGCGTGGTAGACCTCCGCGCCCCAGCGCAGCGACTCCTTGAAGGTCGGCGCGCCGATCGGGGCGACCATGAACTCCTGGACGTCCACGCCGGTGTCGGCGTGCGCGCCGCCGTTGAGGATGTTCATCATCGGGACGGGCAGCACGTGCGCGTTCGGACCACCGAGGTAGCGGAACAGCTCCAGCCCGGAGGACTCGGCGGCCGCGCGCGCCACCGCCAGCGAGACGCCGAGCAGGGCGTTGGCGCCGAGGCGGGACTTGTCCTGGGTGCCGTCCAGGTCCAGCAGCACCTGGTCGACGCTGCGCTGCTCGACGGCGTCCAAGCCGATGACGGCAGGCGCGATCTCGTCGAGCACACCCTCGACGGCCTTGCGCACCCCCTTGCCGCCGTAGCGCTCGCCGCCGTCACGCAGTTCGACGGCCTCGTGCTCGCCGGTGGACGCGCCGGAAGGCACGGCAGCCCGGGTCAGGGTGCCGTCGTCGAGAGCGATCTCGACCTCGACGGTGGGGTTACCGCGCGAATCCAGGATCTCGCGAGCTCCGACCTGTTCGATGATGGCCACGAAAACGACACTCCTTCGGCTGCTGACACGGTGGGTCTTACGGGTGGGCCGTGCGCTGCGAGCCTATCGTCCCCACGGCGCGGCGGGTAACCGGCACTCCGGGGAACCCGCGGTGTGAGTGACGGCCGTGGAGGCGGAAGCTCATGTAGCCACGGAGGGCCCGCGCGAACACCGCGACATCAGACACCGCCGCGCGAGCAACGGGCCGCAGGAGGCAGCTTGCGTGACCACGAAGAGCCCGCGCGAGCACCGCGACATCAGACACCGCCGCGCGAGCAACAGGCGCGGAGCAGGCGGCCCGCGTGACCACGAAGGGCATGCGCGAGCACCGCAGACTGGACACAGCCGATCACACGCGGCGCCCGACGCTGTAGCTTGCGGCCCGATCGCGCACGGTGAGCAGGTACCCGCGCGACTGGTTGTAGGTGAGCAAGGCACGTTGCCAGCCGTGCTCGGAGGTGAGATCGCCGCCGCTGACGCACAGGTAGCGCGCGGCGGTGAGCGCGGCGTCGTCGATGCTCTGTGGGTCGACGACATTGTCTCCGTTGGCGTCCACGCCCCAGCGCTTCCAGGTCTCCGGAATGAACTGCAGCGGGCCGACGGCGCGGTCGTGTGTGGGGTCGCCGTCGAGTGCGCCGCCGTCGGTGTCCTTGATCAGGGCGACGCCGGGCGAGCCGTCCAACGCGATGCCGATGATGGGCGGATGGACCGCGCCGTCGTCGCCGACCGCCGACCCGCGGTGGGTGCCGTGTTTGCTCTCCACGCTGGCGATGCCCGCGAGCGTCGTCCACGCGATGCCGCAGTCGGGACGCGCCCTGGTCATCACGGCGGCCGCGTAGCCGTAGGCTTCCAGCGCGATCGACGGGATGCCCAGCCGGTCCGATTGGTCGTCGGCCCAGCCGCGCAACTGGAGGGCGGTGCGGCCGGGGGCGTCCAGATCGATGACGGGCAGCGGGGTGCCGGGGCCGGGCGGAATGCCCTCCGGGATCGGGGTGCGGTCGATCCCGCAACCGGCGAGTCCGAGGAGCACCACGGCGGCGGCCAAGGCGCCGGTCTTCTTCACCACCTCTCCCATGATCCAGATGACGACGGGTGCTCGCGGATAACAAGTGCTCGAGGCCACTTCGCGCGTGTCGGGCGCATACCGCCCAGTGCCGCCGTGTGTGCAGGAATCGCATGCTCGATCAGCAGTTGTCTCCCACGCGCCACGGCAGGCAGCGGCTCGTGTTCGGTTCACGACTACCGCTACACGAATGTCCAGAGCGCGGTCGGACCGAGAGGCTGTGGTCGGCGAGCGCCGCTCCTGGCCGAACTCACACGAGCAGCTCGCTGGTCGCGGTGTGCGTCGGCGCGGCGAGAACCATTCTGGTGTAGCCGGATTCGACGATGCGCCCGTGATCGAGGACGAGCAGTCGCGGGCAGTATTCGGCGACCAGCGACATGTCGTGGGTGATGACCAACAGGGCGGTGTCGCGCTCGGCGCGAATGCGGTCCAGCAGAGCCATGATCGCGGCGGTGGTGGCGTGGTCGAGCGCGGAGGTGATCTCGTCGCACAGCAGCACTGCGGGTTCGGCGGCGAGGGCTCGGGCCAGCGCGACGCGTTGACGTTGGCCACCGGACAGCTCATGCGGATAGCGGGCGGCCGAGTCGGCGGGCAGTTCGACCGACGCGAGGAGCTCGGCGACGCGCTGCGGAATGTCACGTCTGGGGACGCGCCCGATGCGGCGCAGCGGCCGACCGAGCGTTTGCGCGACGGTGCGCCGGGGATTGAGCGCCGATCTGGGGTTCTGGGTGACCAGCTGAATACCGCCCGCGCCGTAACGGCGGCGCCTGCGAGCCCCTACCGCGATCGGATTTCCGCGCAGTTCGAGCGAACCGGTCGCGCACGGATGCAGTCCCGCGATGACACGCGCCAAGGTGGTCTTGCCCGCGCCGGACGCGCCGACCACCGCCAGCGCCGCACCCGCGCCTAGCGCGAGATCGATGCCCGCGAGTACCTGGTGACCGTCGACAGATGCGCCGATTCCGTGCGCACGCAAGACGAGCTGGTCCACTGGTCGGCCACGTGCCGTGCCTTCGCCCCAGCTCTCCTGGACCGCGCTGAGGTGATCGTCCGGCGACGTGCTGTCCCGGTGCGGGAGAGCACCCGCATGATCGCGAGCATGCACCGGTTCGTCACGCTCCGAACTGGAGTCGGCGAAGCGGTGCTCGCGTGGTGGTGCCACACCGGACATGTGACCGAACCGAGCACGAGCGCCGTCGAGCACCGGCACCGGCTCCGCACGAGACCGATCATCGATTCGGCCGGCAGCATTCGGATCAGCGGTGATCCCTACGGCGGGTGTGGTAGTCAACGCTCTGCCCGCGTCGGACGTCTTTGTCGGCGTGCCGTTCCCATTCCGCAGCACCTCGGCCGGACGCACTGGGCCGGATGCCGGATGGACGGCGCCGAGTTCGACCACATCGTCGGCGATCGAGTGCACGAGTGCGGTGTCGTGCCCGGAGAGCAGGATCGCCACTGACCGTTCGCGCGCCAGTTCGGCGAGCCGAGCGGCGATATCGGTGCGCAATGCGCCGTGCAGTCCGGCGAATGGTTCGTCGAGCACCAGCACGCCGGTCCGGCGGATCAGCGCTCTGGCGAGGGCGACCCGGCGCTGCTGGCCGCCGGAGAGCTCGCCGGGGCGGCGGTGCAGATAGTCCGGCGACAGGCCGACCAGCGCGAGTGTGTCGGTCAGCGTCGCCTTGGACACATCCGGCGCCACCTCGCGCAGCAGGGCACGCACGCGCATCACCGGGTTCAGCGCCGAACCTGGGTCTTGCGCCACGAAGGCGATGTGCCGCCGCCGAAAATGCCGCAGCGCATCGTGATTCAGCGTGAGCACATCGTGTCCGGCTACGCAGGCCGAACCGGTGGCCTGTGCGGCGGCGGACGGCAGGTGCCCGAGCAGCGCACGCATCACCGTGGTCTTGCCCGACCCGGACGGACCGGTCAGGGCGGTGACCGTGCCCGCCGGTATCCGGAAGGTCGTGGGACCGGCCAGTTCCTGTCCGTTCGAGCCGAGGACCGTCAGGTTGTCGACCAGTACGAGTTCACTCATCGCCGCACCGCCGCACCGGGAATGCGCGACCCTCCGGCACTGCCGGCTTCTGCCGTGACGGCGTTCATCCCACGCTCCCCTCGTCCGAATGCCGACACCGCAAGGTTCACACTCACCGCGACGATCGCGATCGCCAGGCTCGGAGCAAGCACCGCCCAGGGATTGAGCAGCATGCCCGAGGCGTTGTCGCGCACCATGACCGCCCAGTTGCTCGCGCCCAGCGTGGTGGGCAGATGCAGGAACGACGCGGTGCTGACGAGATAGACCCCCGCCACGAAACGCAGACCGAGCTGAGTGGTCAGTACTTCTCGTAGATTCGGGATCACCTCCCGGAAAACCAGATACGGCAGCGACTCCCCCGCGGCTCGAGCGCTTTCCACGTATCCGGACGCGGCGACACCGGCAGCTGCCGCCGTAAAGATCCGTGCGCAATAGGGAGCCCCGAACAGCAGCGCCAACACGACGAGTCCGGCGCTGCCCGCCTCCGGCCACGAGGTCAGCACGAGCAGGATGCCCAGCACCGCGGGCAGCAGGATGAAGAAATCCGTGCCGAGTTCGATCACTGCCCCGATCCGCGGGCGCAGCGCCGCCACCACGCCGAGCACACACGCCGTGCCGGTCACCACCACCGCGATGACCGCCGACAGCAGCAGCAGTCCCCACCCGCCGTAGAGCAACTGGCTGAACACGTCGCGGCCGAGCCGGTCGGTGCCGAACACCGCGCCGCCGCCGGGATCGCCGAACGGGATTCCGATCGCTTCCTCGGCCGGATGCGGCGCGAGCGTCGGCCCCAGCACCGCCAGCGCGGTGACCACCACTGCGGGCGCGATGGCCGAGAAGCCGAGCCATCGCCGCGCCGGACGCACGACGGGGATCGAACGAAAATCGATCATCCGCAGACCTCCTCCCTGCGCGCGGCCGGCCCCGGCCACACCGGTTCCAGTCGTACGGTCGCGCCGCACACCGACTGACACCTCGAATCCGAGGGCCCACAGCTCGAGAGCGGAAGCGCGACCCTGCCGACGCGCACCGATGCACAGCAATCAAGCATCCGGTACCCGCGCACGGCATTTCCCACCACCTCGCGAGTGCAGCAACCCGCACCGTTCATCGCCGACCCCGCAGCGACCACGCCCGGATGCCGTCTGCGGCGGCGAGCATGCCCATGATCACCACGCCGGATAGTGCGACGACCGCGGCGACCACCGAGGTGTCGCGGTCGGCGACCGAACCGGCGAGCACCGCGCCGAGACCGGGATAGTTGAAGATCGTCTCGACCACCAGGGAGCCGCCGAGCAGCATCCCGACCGTGGTGGCGAAGCTGGCGACGATCGTCGGCAGGGCGAACGGCAGCACGTGCCGCGCCAGGACGACGCGGGTGGAAAGCCCGTCCAGCACCGCGCTTTCCACGTGCGGAGCTTCGGCGGCATCGGCCAGCGCGGCCCGCACCACCCTGGTGTTCCAGCCGATCTGCGGCAGCGCCAGTGCCAGCACCGGCAACACCAGCATGTCGGGTCCGGCCGGGAACCCGGACCGGTCGGTAATGGTGACCGCGGGCAGCCAACCGAGTGCCAGTGCGAACACCAGGATCAGCACCGTCGAGATCACGAACTCGGGAATCGCCACCGCCGTGGTCGTCGCCGGCTGCAACACGCGCGTCGCCGCGCTGCCCGGCCGCGCCGCCCACCACGCACCGAGCCCAAGCGAAGCGAGCACGGTAAGCGCCAAGGCGAGCCCACCGAGCAGCAGCGTCGGCGGGAACTTGTCGACGAGCAACTCGTTCACCGAACGCCCCCGCGCGGTATGGCCGAAATCGCCGGTGGCGACACCCGATATCCAGTCCCAGAACCGCACCGGCAGGGGACGATCCAGACCGAGCTGGTGTTCCTTGGCCGCGATCTGCTCCGGTGTGGCCTCGCGGCCGAGGACGGCGCGGGCTGTGTTGCCCGGCAGCAGGTCCACGGCGACGAAGACGCTGGCCGGCAGCGCCACCAGCAGGGCGGCGCGCCGGAGCAGAAGTCGTGCGAAGGAGATCACCCGGCCAGCCAAGCCCTTTCCAGCTGGACCCGGGCGAACCCGCCGAGCGTGGGCAGGTCGCGCACCCGGGAGGACGCGATGTCGATGCCGTCGGCCATGCCCCAGACCAGGTACCCGCCGCGGTCGTACTGGATACGCTGCAGCTCCCGCGCGGACTGCTGGTATTCCGAGTCACTATGTGCAGCCAGTGCTTTAGCCGTCGCCGCATCGAACGCCGCGTCTTTGAAGGCGGTTTCGTTGCGATTTGAGCCGCTCGACAACAGCTTGCTGGCGAAGAACAGCGTGGAGTCGTTGGTGCCCCAAGAGATCGTGTAGATCGGCGCCTTCAGCCAGGTCTGGTCGTAGAAGGCGTTCGGCTCCTGGGTGACCACCTCGAGCCGGACACCGATCTCGGCCAGCTGCGTGGCGATGACCTTCGCCGATTCCACTTCGCCTGGCGCCTCGGCCTTGGTGACGAACGGGTAGGTCCGTCCCGTGTCGAAGTTCGCCTCGCGCAGCAGCGCCTTGGCGCGATCCAGGTCGCGGGTGCGCTGTGCGATGGAGGTGTCGTAGACCGGATCGCCGGTGCCGAGAATGTCGTTGGCGACCTTCCCGTAACCCGAATGCACCTGAGTGACCAAAGCATTGCGGTCGACGCCGAGCCGGAGCGCGGTGCGCACCCGCGCGTCCGCGAACGGACCGTCGGAGGTGCGCATGGCGACGCCGACCACCGTGTCGTTCGGGCGGCGCACCACCGCCAGGTCGCCGCGGCCTTCGGCGGTGCGGCCCGCGATGGCGCCGACATTGGAGGCGAGATCGATCTGCCCGCCGAGTACCGCGTTGCCCAGCGCGGTCACGCTCTCGAACATTGTGATCTCGATGGCGTCCAGCAGCGGCGGCGTGCCGTGCCACTGGTCGTTGCGCACCAGCCGGGCATTGCCACCCTGGTAGGACTCCAGGCGGAACGGTCCGCTGCCGATGGCTTTGGTGAAGTCCGTGGTGTCCTTCTGCACGGTGAAGGTCATCAACCGGACCAGCAGCGGCAGCTGGGTATTCGGCTCGGGCACCGCGAGCACCACCCGGTTCGGTCCGTCGGCCGTGATGTCCTCGACGGCCACCGGCATCTTCGACGCGCCGCCGACCGTGCGCAGCCGCCGCAGCGACCACACGACATCCTCGGACGCCACCGGCGATCCGTCGTGGAAAGTCGCGTTCTCGGCGAGGGTGAAGCTCCAGCGCCGCCGGTCGGCGTCCGGCTCCCACCGGGTAGCCAGGCGGGGCGCGACGTTCGGGTCGGCGCCCGGCACGGTCAGGGCGTCGTAGACCAGTGAGGTGATCAGGAAGTCGCTGTCGTTGCTGAGGTTGGCGTGCGGATCGCGTTCCAGCCGAGCCGATGTGCCGAGCGCGCCGACGCGCAGCGTGCCACCGCGCCGGGCCGGCCCGGACGAGTCCGCGCCGTCGGAACAGGCGGCGACCAGCAGCACCGCCCCCACTCCGAGACTCGACCGCAATAGCTGCCGCCGATTCAAAGCCATTGTCCTGCCCTCATTCCTGGACTAACCCAACCGCGATACCGCATAATCACCAAAGTCGATCAGGACAGGCTAGCCTAATCCGTCGGACGACTCGCCGATACGGCAGCAAAACGGCAGCACAAAGGCACACCACCGGCAAACCCGCAAAACAGCAGCAAGACACCCCATCCACGACCTAGCCTCGTCGGATCGAAGTTATGCAAATCGGCTATTTTTCTCGCCGACGCGCTTAGGTAAGCCTTGCTTTACCCAGCCGGAACGGCTACCTTCGCAGTTCGATCGTCACCCTGCTTTTCGAACCGATGCGAAGAAGGGACTCCTGGTGAAAAGCGTTCTCTCCGAACGTAAGACGCTTCACCCACAGAATCTCGAACGACGCGAGCTGCCCGACGGAGCAGGCTCGGCGGTGCGCGAACTCGCCAGAGAGATTTGCGCCACACTCGACGCCAGACTCGCCGATCCGGCCGCCGCCGCACGCACGCTCACCGATCCGGCGCTGATCGAGCAGATCGATGCCCGCGCCGCGGAACTCCCCGCCGAGGTGCGCCATGCCATGCGCCCGCCGGCCACCACAACGGGCGCCACGATCGTCAGTCGTCTTCCGCTGTCCGACAACGAATTCGGGCCGACGCCGCCGAGCTGGCGGGAAGCCGCGCGATGGAGTGGCGATCCCGCGATGCGCGCACACTCGTTCGAATTCGACCTCGTCATGCTGCTGCTCGCCCGCAGCGCCGGAGAGCCGTTCGGCTGGCAAGGCCAACAGGACGGGCGGCTGGTCAACAACATCGTTCCTGCGGCCGGTCACGAGCACGAACAGTCCGGCGCCAGCAGCAAAACGCTGCTGAGCCCGCACACCGAGGACGCGTTCCATCCGCGCCGGGCCAATCTGCTGATGCTCGCTTGCCTGCGCAACCCGGATCTGGTCGGCACCACGGTTTCCTCGGTACGCCGCGTCGAGCTATCCAGCGAGCAGCGCGAACTGCTCAGCACACCCACACTGCCGATCCTGCCGGACGTGTCCTACGGCGACGGGCACGAAAGGTACTCGGCCACACAGATTCCCACGCTGTGGAGTGCGGCGGGCGCAGCCGAGCAGACCATGCGCTACGACCCGGCATACACCCCGCTCGAGGACGCCGACCCCGAATTCCGTGCGGCCTACGAACAACTCACCGCGGAACTCGAACGCGTCTGCGTGACCGCCGCGCTGGCCCCCGGCGAGCTGTTGCTGGTGGACAACGACGTCGCCGTGCACGGCCGGGTGCCGTTCACCGCACGGTACGACGGCACCGACCGATGGCTCAAGCGAGTGAACATCCGGCTTCCGGAACGACGGCGGCGGGCCGAGGAAGCCGACGAGAATGGGTACGGGCAACAAATTGTTGCCCCGTTCCGAGCGGCGGGCATCCTGCCGGTCGAGAGCGGCACTCGAGAGCGAGCAGTACCGAATGATCGAGGACCCGTTGAACACCCGTGACCGAAGCACACCCCTGCGGGTGCTGAGCCGCAGCGACCTGGCCGACGTGCCGATCACACCGTCGGCGGTCGTGCGCGCGGTGGAAGAGGCGTATCTGGCCTTCGCGGCGGGCGATTCGGACAACCCGCGCAAGCTCAGCGTCGCGAATCCGGACGGCTGGTCGGTCGCCTACGCCATGCTCGGCAGGGACGGCCGCAGGCGCGTGGTCGCGATGAAGACCTCCTACAAGTTCGACCCCGGCCACGACCGCAGCACGAAGCGGTACTACACGACCATCACGCTCTACGACGACGCCACCGGCGCGCCGATCGCGATGATGGACTGCGCCAGGGTCGGCGCGCTGCGCACCCCGGCGGTGTCGGCGTTGCTGGTGCGTGAGACCGTCCGTCGCGGCGCGGAGAGCGTGCTGCTGATCGGCACCGGCACCCAGGGCCGCAACGCCCTTCCGCATCTGCTCGCCGCGAACCCGCAGCTGCGCAAGCTGATGGTCTACGGGACGCACCCCGATGGGCTGGCGGCCGTGCACCGCGAGCTCGCCGAGCACTTCCCGCACGCACTGCTCGAGACGGTGCCGGACGCACGGGCCGCCGCGGCGACCGCCGACGTCGTGCTGGCCACCGCGGGACCCGGCACCGAGGTCGCGCTCGAATCCACCGATCTGGCACCGGGTTCGGTAGCGGTGCTGGTCGGTTACGGGCTCGCGCCCTCGACGCTGGTCGACGCCGATCGGGTGATCGCTACCAGCGCCGAGCAGATGGCGCTGACCGGCACCGACATGGTGGGCCCGGACGGGACGCTGCGCCCGGTGGACGCCGAGCTGCCGCAGATCCTGAGCCGCCGTGCGGTGGCGCGAGGCTCGGACGACGAACGGATCTTCGTCTACAACAGCGGACTGGTGCTCACCGACATCGCGGTCGCCCACGCCCTTGCCGAGCGGGCGATCGCCGAGGGGCGCGGGATGGAGGTGCCGCTATGGGACTAGAGGCGGACGTCGGCAGCGTGACCTCGGCTGCCGACGGCCCCGAGGTCCTCGCTGCCGCAGCCGATGACGCGGTGCATGACCCGATGACCGCCGTGCAGCCCGCGCACGATCCGATCAGCGCAGCACATGACACGCCTGGATCCGTCAGCACGGTCCAGCTCGCGCACGACTCGCTCAACGCGACTCGGGACACGCACGAACCGGTCGGCGCAGCGCATGACATGCCGGGCTCGATCAGCACCGTGCACGACGCGCAGAAGTCGATCAGCGCGGAGCCGATGCCCGCGCATCTCGATCCGTGGGAGCGTCGCCTCCTCGATGACCCGAACCTGCTGGGCGACATCGCCTTTGCGATGGGCGGGCCATTCCACGTCATGTTTCCGGCGCGCGTGGCGCACAACATCCGAGAATTCCGGGCCGCCTTCGATCGAGCCGAGGTGCAGGGCACGATCTACTACGGCAAGAAGGCGAACAAGGCCGCGTGTGTCGCACGTGCTTGCGCCGAGCACGGTGCGGGCGTGGACGTCGCCAGCGTCGGCGAGCTGACCGCCGCGCTGTCGCAGGGTGTTCGCGGTGACGAGCTCATGGTGACCGGCCCGGCCAAGTCGGACGAACTGCTCTGGTTGGCGGCCCGGCACGGTGCGCTGATCGCCGTAGACGACGTCGGGGAACTCGACCGGCTCGCGGCTCTGGCCGCACCTGCGAACCCCGCGCGCGTGCTGCTACGCGTCCTGCCCGCCGCTTCGGCGAGCCGGTTCGGCATGACCGATGACGAAATCGACGACGCTCTCGAGGCATTCGGTGCTCGTGAGTCGATCCGTCTGGAAGGCTTCAGCTTTCACCTGTCCGGTTACGACGCGGTGGCACGCGCGGAACTCGCGGGCGCGCTGATCGCGCGTTGTCTGCACGCGCGCACGCTCGGGCATCCGGCCGCCACGGTGTCGATCGGCGGCGGGTTCGGCGTCGACTACGTCCCGGCGGAGGAGGCGGCGGCGTTCAGCGAGCGCGTCGGCAGGCACTGGTTCCACTCGGGGAAGTCCTTCGACTCGTACTATCCCTACCACTTCGCGGTACCGGGCGCGGCCATGCTCACACAGATCCTCGACCACGACGATCTCGCCGGGCGGTTGCGGGACAACGGTATCCGGCTCGCCATCGAACCAGGACGCGCCCTGCTCGCGCACGCGGGATGCACCGTCTTCCGCGTCCAGGGCAGCAAGACCAGGCACGCGCACGGGCAGTCCTACCGGCTGCTCACGGTCGACGGCACCAGCCTGAGTCTCTCCGAGCAGTGGTTCGACAGCGAGTATCTGCCCGATCCGCTGCTGTGGCCCGCGCGCCCTGGCACACCGACGCCGACCAGCGTCGGCGCGGCCACCTGCCTGGATTCCGACATGCTCAGCTGGCGCCGGGTGCCGCTGCCCCGCGGAGCCGAGGTCGGCGACCTGCTGATCTACCCGAATACCGCTGGCTACCAGATGGATTCGAACGAGTCCCCCTTTCACGAACTGCCCATACCGCCGAAAGTCGTGCTGCACGACGCACCAGACGGCCGCTTCCGCTGGACTCGCGACGGAAGCTGACCCCCACTTCCCCCGAAACGAACGAGGAGAAATCAATGCCGCTCGTCACGCGTGTGACGGATCTGATCGGCCGCACGCCGCTGTTCGAGCTCGCGGCTACCGCGACGGGCACCCGCTTACTGCTGAAACTCGAGCAGTTCAACCCGACCGGCGCGGCCAAGATCAGAATGGCGCGCGAAATGGTGCTCGACGCCGAGCGACGGGGTTTGCTGAGCAGTGGCGGGCATATCATCGAATCCACGTCCGGGAACACCGGGCTCGGCCTGGCGGTAGTGGCTGCCGAACGTGGGTATCGCTTCACCGCGGTGGTCGACCACCACGCATGTAAGGACAAACTGCGGGCGATGCGAGCGATGGGCGCGGAACTGGTGTACGTCGCCGACGAGGGCGACGACAACCTGGCCACCTCGGCGCGGGAGGATCTCGCCGAGGCGATGGCGGCCGAAAGCGACGACGCGTACTTCACCGAGCAGCACAACAACGACGCCAACGCGGTCGGCTACTACGCGGTGGCCGAGGAGCTGCTCGAGGACGTCGAGCGGGTCGACATCCTGCTGTCGGCGGTGGGCACCGGCGGTTCGCTGTTCGGCACCGCGACTCGCCTGCGCCAGCTCGGCTGCGTCCCGTACGTGATCGGCGTGGAGCCGGTCGGTTCGATCGCCTTCGGCGGGCCTGGCGGTCCGTACTGGCAGTCGGGCACCGGCACCCCGCCGGGCGCCACCATCGGCACCGCCGTCGACTATTCGCTGCTCGACGAGGGCGTGAAGGTCTCCGATGTGGCCGCGTTCGCGACCGCCCGCGCGGTGGCGGCCGAACTCGGCTTGATGATCGGGGGGTCGGCGGGCGGCTCGGTGCACGCCGCACTCGCCCGGCTGGAGGAGTTCCCGCCCGGCTCCACCGTGGTCACCATCGTGTGCGACGGCGGGGAGAAGTACCTGGACACCGTCTTCGACGACGAGTGGATGAACGACCGGAACCTGCTGAGCGCCGACACCGAACGCGAGGTGCGGGACATGCTGCGGCGGTACACCCCCGCCGCTCGCCGCACCCTCGTGGAGGCGCGGTGAGGTACGGCGACGGCAGGCGGCTCACCGCGCTCGCGACGCCCATCGCGCTGACCCAGCTGGCGCAGATCGCGGTGTCGACCACCAATATCGCGCTGATGGGCACGCTCGGCGTGCGGCAGGTGGCCGCGGGTGGCTTGGCGATCGTGCTGTTCAACCAGATCCGCACCATGTGCGTCGGGTTGATCACCGCCAGCGGCAACCAGATCGCCACAGCGGTGAGCGCCGCGGGCAAGCGCGGCGACTCGCCGGATCCGGAGATCAGGGACCTGCTGCGGTCGAGCTTCCTGATCGCCACGGTCGCCGGGCTACTCGGCGGCGCGGTGCTGATCGGACTCGGCTGGGTGCTGCCGTGGCTCGGGCAGGACCCGGGAGTGCTCGCCGACGCCCGTCCGCTGATGGTCGCGCTCGCGCCGGGCTTGCTGCCCTGCCTGTGGTTCCAAGTGCTGCGCCAGTACACCGTCGGCATGCAGCGCCCGCAGGCGCTGCTGCTGGTGACCCTCGGGTCGGTGGTGCTGAACCTGCTGCTGGCAATCGGCTTCATCCACGGCAAGGCCGGGCTGCCCGCGCTGGGACTCACCGGCATCGGCGTCGCCACATCGCTGGTGTTCCTGATCACCTTCGGCGTGTTCTGGGCGATGGTGTGGCGCGACGACCGGCTCGGCCGGACGTTGCCGCTGACTCCGCTGCCGGTGCGACCGGCGACGGTCAAGGCGGAGCTGAAGCTGGGCACGCCGATCGCGCTCACCTATGGCTCCGAGGCGGGCATGTTCTCGGTGCTTGCCCTGGTCATGGGCAGTATCGGGCCTGCGGCGCTGGCCGCGCACAACGTCGTCTACCAGATCATCTACATCGTGTTCCAGGTCGCGATCGGACTATCGCACGGTGCGTCGATCCTGGTCAGCGACGCCGTCGCCCGCGACGAGCACACCCACGCCCGCGCGCTGGCCTGGCTCGCGCTCCGGCATGCGGCGATGGTCGCGGCCGTGACGGGCGCGGTGTACGTGCTCGCCCCGGATCTGGTGCTGCGCCCTTTCCTGGACTCCTCCGACGCCGAGACCATCCGGGTCGCGCACACCCTGCTGCTGATCGGCATCGTGCTGCAGTTCTTCGACGCCGCCCAGAACCTCGGCACCGGCCTGCTGCGCGGCCTCAAGGCGACCAACGCGGGCTTCCGCCTCTCCCTGATCGGCTATTGGGGCGTCGGCCTGCCTGTCGCCCTGCTGCTCGCGTTCCCGCTCGGGCTCGGCGCATCGGGCGTCTGGTGGGGCCTCACCGCGGGCCTGGCCACCACCGCGATCCTCATGCTCCGCCGCTACTTCGCCCTGCTCGACGAGCAGGAACGCGACCGGCCCCGCCTGCTCCGGGAAACCCTCACCACGCCGAGCTGATCGGGGTCCGTAGGCAGGTTCGGCGCTCGATCCTGAGCGGTTGTTCTCGCCCGTGCCAGTCGGTCGCCGATGTGACGATCCCGGCCGGGCATCCGGTCTCCGGTACCGGATGCCGGGCGTGGCATCGAGGACACGTGTCCCCGCACCCGTTCTCGATCCTGCGCACCGAGCGGCCCTGCTCGCCCGTGTCACTCGGCCGCCGATGTGACGATCCCGGCCGGGCATCCGGTCTCCGGTACCGGATGCCGGGCGTGGCATCGAGAGCACGTGTCCCCGCACCCGTACGGTCCCAGTCCGCAGCGTCGGTGTGGGCGGGTTCGGCGCAGGCCGGTGGAGCGCTTTCGCATGGCCGAGTTCGTCAACCACAGCCGGTGGCAGGGGTGGGTCGCGTAGCGTTTAGAGAGTCGTCGGGTCGGGCTGTAGGGGTGTGCACGTTCGGCATGGTTCGCGGTCCGGGATCGGGAGGTGTCGGATGCTGAGCGTGTTCTCCTCGCCGGGGCACTACGTGCAGGGACGGGACGCCACAGCGGCGCTGGGTGCGGAGATGGCCCGGCTCGGGATCGGCGGTCCGGTGCTGATCGTGTCCGGAGGCAGCGCTTTCCGGCTGCTCGCCGGGACATGGGAGCGGTCGCTCACCGATGCGAAGATCGCCTATTCGATCCAGCTGTCCGGCGGTGAGTGCAGCAGGGCGGAGATCGCCAGGATCGCCCATGCCGTCGAAGAATCCGGCAGCACAGTCGTTTTGGGCGCGGGTGGCGGCAAAGTGCTGGACGCGGCGCGCGCAGTCGCCGACGATCTCGACCTGTCGATGATCAGCTGCCCCACCGCCGCTTCCAGTGACGCGCCGTGCAGTGCCCTGTCGGTGATCTACACCGAGGCGGGCGAATTCGAGGCCTATCAGCTGGTCCGGCGCAATCCCGCGCTGGTGCTGGTGGACACCTCGGTCATCGCGCAGGCCCCCGCCCGGCTGCTCGCCGCAGGCATGGGTGACGCTTTGGCCACCTGGTTCGAGGCGCGAACGTGCAGTGCGGCGCAGGTGCGCAACATGCGCGGCGGAGCCTCGACACGCAGCGCCACCGCACTCGCGGAGCTCTGCTATCGCACCCTCCTCGCCGACGGCGCGCAGGCACTGACCGCGGTCCGAAACCACAGCGTCACCCCGGCACTCGAACGCGTCGTCGAGGCGAACACGCTGCTGTCCGGGCTCGGTTTCGAATCGTCCGGGCTGGCCGCCGCGCATGCGGTGCACAACGGCCTCACCGCCGCCGCGGGGACGCACCCGTTCCTGCACGGCGAGAAGGTCGCTTTCGGCACGCTCACCCAGTTGGTGATCGAAGGCGCTCCCACATCCGAGATCGACATCGTGCTCGATTTCTGCACCGAGGTCGGGCTCCCGACGACCCTGGCCGCGCTGGGTCTGGCCGACGCCGATCACGAGACGCTGTCTGCTATCGCGACCAGGGCAACCGCCCCGGGCGAAACAATCCACAACGAACCGTTCACCGTCGACGCCGCGATGCTGGTCGACGCCCTGCGCACCGCGGACGCCCTCGGCAAGGGGTGAGCGGAGGCCGTAGCACTCAACCAGCTCGGCGAGTTAGGATAGCCTCGCCATATCGAAGGAGAGGAGGGGCGCCGGTGCGCGTCGTCATTGTGTTCGGAACCGAGATGGGGACCGCGGAGTCCGCCGCGGACAGCATCGCCGCGGAACTCTCCGGAGCGCACGACGTCTCGGTGCACGACATGACGGACTTCGACATCGAGGACCTGGACGTGCGCGACTTCCACGTCATCGTGTGCTCGACCTACGGCGATGGCGATCTGCCGACCGGCGCCGAACCCTTCGCCGACGCGCTCGATCGCAACGCGCCGGAACTGACCGGCCTGCGGTTCGCCGTCTTCGGGCTCGGCGACTCCGTGTACGGCGACACCTTCAACCGTGGTGGCGAGATCATCGCCGAGAAGCTCATCGCGCGTGGTGCCGCCCAGGTCGGCGAGCACGCGCGGCACGACGCGTCGGCGGAGATCCGGGTCAAAGACATGGCGCAGCAGTGGGCCGCCACACTCGACATTCCCGCGCTGGTCTCCGCCTGACCGTCACCCCGGATCCCGGCGGAGCCCAAAGCGCCCCGGCCTGATTGTCACCTGGGACAAGGCCCGCCAACGGAACGCATCGCCAGCGCACAAGTGGCGAAGCACTTCACGCCCTATCCACAAAACCCTGGCACTAGTGATTCATCCACAGCCCGGAGATCGTTGTGCCGGGTCGCAGCGAGATACGCGGCGAAGCGCGGCACACTATGGGGCGTGTTGCACCTGCGGATGCTGGCTCCTGCCGAGATGACCGATGACGTCATCCAGATTCTCGAACAAGACGATGCCGTGAGTGGCCTCGCGGTGCTGCGCGGCGCCTCCCTCCGGCCCAGCGGTGACGTGGTGCTGGCCGATGTGGCGCGGGAAGCGGCGAACGACGTGATCCAGCGATTGCGCGCCATCGGGCTGCATCATGCGGGCAGCATCGAGATCGAACCGGTGCGTACCTGGCTGTCGCGCAGTGGTTTCGATGCCGAAGTGCGTGCACCCGGCAGCAGTGCCGACTCCGTCGTATGGGCCGATGTCGCGCAGCGCTCGTATGAGGAAACCGAGCTGAACTGGACCTACCTCAGCTTCATGACCTTGGCGACGGTGATCGCCGCGATCGCGATCGTGCTGGATTCGCAGATTCTGGTCATCGGGGCGATGGTCCTCGGTCCGGAATTCGGGGCCATCGCCGCGCTGGGTGTCGCCTTGGTGCGCCGCCGATTCGTGTTGTTCGGCCTCGCTGTGCGCACGCTGCTGCTCGGTTTCACCGCCGCCATCGCCATCACCTTCACACTCGCTTTGATGGCGCGCGCACTGGGCTGGATCACCGTGGATGACGTGACCGGTCCGCGCCCGGGAACAGCCTTCATCTACACCCCCGACAAGTGGTCGTTCATCGTCGCCGTCATCGCGGCCGCCGCCGGAGTGCTCGTGCTGACTTCGGCCAAGGCAGGGGGCATGGCCGGTGTCTTCATCTCGGTGACAACGGTGCCCGCCGCGGGCAATATCGCGCTCGGCGCCGCCTTCGGTGTCGGGTCGGCGATCTGGGGCAGCGCTCTGCAACTCGTGGTGAACCTGTCCGGGATGGCACTGGCGGGTTGGGCCACGCTGGCGGTACAGCAATCGGTGTGGTCGCGAGTATCGGTGCGCCGCGCCAAGTCGATGAGCAGACCACGCCGGATGCTGTAGTCACGACTCCGCCGATCCCCGTTGCCACCGCCTTTCGGTGCGCGGCCGCACGCGACTCGTCGTCCACGAGCGCCGCGCAGAGCAACCGCGTGCAGGATCGCCTGAGCCGACCTGCGTTTCCGAGCGGTCGCCTAAACTGCTAGCAAGCGCGGTACAGCCCGCCGCGCTCGACTATGCATGAGGTGACGAAGATGGCAGCCGGAGTGAGCCCCGCCCAACGTCAGCACAACTCGACGGATCATCCCGAGCTGGACGTGCTACCGGAATGGCCGCTCGAGACGATCGGCGTGCTGGTGACGACCGATCCGGCGCCGCACGCGATTCCGGTGTCCTGGCCGGTGCGGGCGGGCGATCGGCAAATACTCATCAGCCTCAAATTCGACCGCGGCTCGCTGGCCCGGCTGCGCGAGCGCCCCGAAGTGGCGCTGCTGATCCTCGGCGGCGGCAACGTAGCGCTGGCCGCGCGCGGCACCGCGCACGTGGTCGCGGAGGGCATGCCCGACGCCGAAGACTATGTGGCCGTGCGCATCGACGTCGACGTGATCGACGACCACCGTCAGTCGGCCTTCGCGATCGTGCAGGGCATCCAGCGCACGGTGCTCGACGACGAGAGCGAGCTGCGCGCGCTGAAAGGCCGAGTGAGCACGCTGCAATCCTGGGCGGACGACAAGAACTGAACCGGCCCAAGGTTTCCGGGTAGCAAGAAGGAAAGGCGGCACCGGCTGTGCCGCGCGGAAGGGGATCATGAGCGTCACTTTGGCCAAAGGCGGCAATGTTTCGCTGTCCAAGCAGGCCGCGAATCTCACGAAGGTGTCGGTGGGTCTGGGCTGGGACGTCCGTACCACGACCGGTGCCGACTACGACCTCGATGCCAGCGCGCTCGCGTGCGGGCCGAGTCTGAAAGTGCTGTCCGACCAGCACTTCATCTTCTACAACAACCTCCGTTCGCCCGAAGGGTCCATCGAGCACACCGGCGACAACTTGACCGGCGCCGGCGAGGGCGACGACGAGGTGATCAACGTCGACCTCACCGCCACCCCACCCACCATCACGAATATCTTCTTCCCGGTCTCCATCCACGACGCCGACGCCCGCGGCCAGTCCTTCGGCCAGATCCGCAACGCCTTCATCCGCGTCGTCGACGCCAGTACCGGCGTGGAACTGGCCCGCTACGACCTCACCGAAGACGCTTCCACGGAAACGGCCATGATCTTCGGCGAGCTGTACCGGCACAACAACGAATGGAAATTCCGGGCCATCGGCCAGGGGTACGCATCGGGTCTCGCGGGGATCGCGCGCGACTACGGCGTCAACATCTGATCGAGTTCCCCAGCGCCGCGCGGGTCTTCCGGTCGATGCAGAACATTGAGTTCCAGAAGACCCGCGCGGTGTTACCTCAGCAGTGCCCGAGCCAGGCCCCTACCGCCTCTGCATGTGCTGATTACGACGGACCGAACTCCCCATCAACTACCCCGGCGATGAGCGTATCCGATATTCATGCTGGGCACTCGTTTCGTGGGAGCCTAGATAACACCGGCAGCGAATACGTCCAGGTCTCGTACTACGCGCGCATTGCTCCAGGGAGCAAGGAGCTTGCGGGTCTCCAAGTACTTTCCACGCAACCTGGGAGAGGTGTTCTTGCGAGAGAGCGCCACAGCCTCCTTAGCCGCACCCACCGCCCGATCGAGATCGTCCGGGGCGGTGAGTCGAGCGAGCCGCAGCAGAGTGAGCGCTTGATGCCTGGCGGCGTGCACGGGAATGAACTGCAACGACTGCTCGACAGATTCCGCAGCGCTGCGCCGGTCCCCAGTCGCCTCCAGCACTGAGCCGGTGATGTCGCCGGTTACCCACGCGGCCATCCAGTACGCATACGACTCGTCAGGAGTCGTCTCGGTCAGATGCTCATTCGAGACTCTGTCCAGTTGTCGGCGAGCATCTTGCCGTCGATTGGCATGCGCGTATGCCTGTGCAGCACGCAGCGCCCGGTAATCGGCCATCCTGCGGTCACGCACCCTGATGCGCAGCGCAGCGTCCGCAAAATCGGCTGCGGCGGCATAGCGCTTCATCCACACCGCGAGATCGGTCCGATGCACCAATATTCCGGCCTGGACATCGGTGTCGCCCGCCGCTTCGGCGTACCTGAAGGCCTGTTGGAACAACGCATCAGCGAGCTTCACGTCCCGCTGGTCCCATGCCGCCCACGCGGAGGACCCGATCGCCTCGGCCGCCAGCCTCGACAGCTGCGGCTCGAGAAGTTCGGGACAGTCGGGCAGCAGCCGCACACAGGTGCGGGCCAGCTGATCGATCAGCGGTTTGGCGGCGTCCGACCCCAGCGAATCGTCGAGCAGCATCCCGGCATGGACTGTCGTACGCAGGTGATCGATAGCGGCTGGCGTCACCTCAGGTTTCGACGCCCCTGCCGTCGCGGCGAGCGCCGCCGTCGTCATCAGAAACTGTCTGCGGTCCACGTCGGTCTCCTCGGCCAGCACTGCGAAGCGCCCCCGCGCCACAGGTTCCAGTGTCGCCAAAACCTCGTCCAACGCAAGCTGCCCGTCGGCGCTCACCCTGGACTCGCCCCGCTCCCAATTGCTGACGGACTTCTGGGAGCAACCGACCAGTAGGGCGAACTCGCGTTGGCTGAGCCGCAATGCATTCCTGAGCGCGAGGACGGTTTCACCAGTCCACCAAGTAGTCACATTGCCCCCTTACTCGAATTTACTCAGAGTTGCCTCGGTCTACTCTGCGCTCGACATCGTCCCAGGTCCAAGGTGGTTGCACACCCGAAACAACGGGAAGCGAACGGAATTCACCCGCATCGCGGCAATTCAGAGCACCGACCCGACGAAGGCTTTCATGAACGATTCGGCGTTCGACGACACGCCGGCTTCTCGTTGCGCCTACTACCGGCGCATCTGCGGCATACCGGCCGTCATTCACCCTGAGCACGGCCGCATTGTCGTCAAAGCGGGAATGGTCGGCGGGATCACCATGCCCGGCAGCCTGGGGTACCGAGTACGAGAGCATCTGCTACACAAGCGATTCGCAGTCGGCCCGATCATCGCCCACACTCGCTCCGGGCGCTGGACATACATTATTCGACCCGACCTGCCGGACGATATACGCCTGTTCTCGGAACTCTTCCGACTCGACGTATCCGTTGTCCCGCTCGGCGGCGAGATCGCCCTGCCGTCACCGGCCGATGCCCACGCCGCTTACCGACACTGGGTCGTCGCGCCCCGCGACTCCTTCCGTCCGTCCGGCCTGATGATTATCGAGTCGGTCCGCGCCTGTGTTG
>NZ_BDBA01000042.1 GCF_001612745.1 Nocardia amamiensis NBRC 102102
GTCCGCCTCGAGCAGCGCGTCGACGAGGGCGGGGTCTTCGCCGCGGGCGCGCTGCGAGGCGCGGACCGCGTCGGGGTTGTCCCGCAGGAATCGGAGGTCGATCATGGGCCACCAGCCTAGTAGTCGGCGGATTGCCGTTTCACGCCGATATCCCAGGATGCGGTCCATCGGCGCGGAATCGCGCGCATAGTGGGCTTGTGGGTACTCCATTCGACGAGACCGCCATCGACAACGCGCTGGCCGACCTCACCGCGGGCGAGAAGGCCTGGGCCGCGACCCCGCTGCGCCGCCGCCGCGAACTGCTCGATGAGCTGCACGCACGGATCGGCCGGTTCGCCGAGGACTGGGTGCGGGCTGCGTGCGTCATCAAGGGCCTCGACGAGGATTCGCCGCTGGTCGGCGAGGAATGGATGTCGGGACCGCTCACGCTGCTGCAGGCCACGGCAGCACTGTCGGCGACTCTGGCCGTGCTGGAGACGGGATACAGCCCGCTGACCGGCCTCGCGCTGAAGGAGGCGCCCGGCGGCCGGGTAGCGGTGCCGATCCTTCCGCACGGCGTCTACGACCGGCTGCTGCTCAGCGGTTTCAGCGGCGAGGTCTGGCTGCGTCCCGGCGTCGATGCCGACACCGCGCGCAGGCGGGCCGGACTGGCCCAGCTGGATCCGACCGCGACCGGCGGTATCGGCGCGGTGCTCGGCGCGGGCAATATCACCTCGATCCCGCCGCTGGACGCGCTCTACGAGCTGTACGCGCACAACCGGGTGGTCGCGCTGAAGCTCAATCCCATCACCGACCCGCTGTTCACGGTGTTCGAGATGGTGTTCGAGCCCCTGCTCGAGCTCGGCGTGCTGCGGATTCTCACCGGCGGCGCGGAGCAGGGCGGTTACCTGGTGCACCATCCCGACGTCGCGCATGTGCACATGACCGGCAGCGCGAACACCCACGACGCGATCGTGTGGGGCGGCGGCCCCGAGGGCGCGCAGCGGAGGAAAGGCAACCAGCCGCTGCTGGACAAACCGATCACCAGCGAGCTGGGCGGCGTCTCGCCGACCATCGTGCTGCCCGGCGCCTGGTCCGACGCCGACCTGCGCTACCAGGCCGCGCACGTGGCCACCCAGCGGCTGCACAACGGCGGCTACAACTGCGTGGCGGCGCAGACCGTCGTGCTCAGCGCGGACTGGGACCGCAAGGACGAGTTCCTCGACGAGCTGCGCCTCGCCCTGGAGCGGGCGCCGCAGCGAACGGCGTACTACCCGGGCAGCGATGCGCGCGTCGCCGGCGCGCTGGAGTCGTATCCGGAGGCCGAGCGCCTCGGCGCGGGCCGCGTGCTGATCGACCAGTTGCCGCGCACCGACACCCCGCTGCTGCGCACCGAGTACTTCTCTCCGGTGCTCGGGGTGGTCGAGCTGCCCTACGCGGGCGGTGAGTTCCTGCAGCGTGCGGTGGACTTCGCGAACGCCGAGCTGACCGGAACGCTCGGCGCGAACGTGATCGCCCCACCGACGACCATCCGCAGGCTCGGCACCGCCTTCGACCGCGCGATCGAGCGGCTGCGCTACGGCGCGATAGCGGTGAACGCCTGGACCGGTCTGGCCTTCCTCGCACCGCGCGCCGCCTGGGGCGCCTTCCCCGGCCACACCCTGGACGACGTGCAGAGCGGAATCGGCGTGGTGCACAACGCCTTACTGCTCGACGACGTCGAGCGCACCGTGGTGCGCGGTCCGTTCCGGCCCGCGCCGCGCTCGCTGCTCGGCGGTGAATTCGCCCTCTCGCCGAAGCCACCGTGGTTCGTCGACAACGCCACCGCCGCGACCACCGGGCGCAGGCTGACCGAGTTCTACGCCGACGCGAACCCCGCCAGACTGCCCGGCGTCTTCCTGTCGGCGCTGCGCGGCTGATCCCCTGGACCGGTTGCCGCGCCGATCGGGCCAGGTCGTGGCACCACGGGTCGGACACTGCCATGATGGACCGCGATGTCCTTCGATCCTGTGTCCCGATCCCACCGAGCGCCGAGGCGCGGCGCGTCCTCGCGCGCCGGCGCGGTACGCCGCTCGTTCGGCTCGGCCAAGGCCGCGCTCGCCGGCAGCAACCTGCGCGAGGTGCACCTGTCGGCGCCCACCTTGCGCTGGGGTCTGCTCGCGGTGGCCGTCGGCGCCGTGGTCGCGGCCCTGGTGACGCTGTTCGTGACCGGCTTCGACAACGAGAAGGGCCTCGAGGCGCACAATCCCGGTTCGCCGCTGCAACCGGTCCTGGACCGGGAGTTCGGCACCGCGGCCAAGGGCGACTGCCTGAGCTGGACCAAGCCCGACCGATCCGATCTGGTCAAGGTGAACTGTTCCAGCAAGCACATGTTCGAGGTCGCCGCCGACATCGACATGAGCAGGTATCCGGGCAAGGAGTTCGGCCCCGGCTCGCGGTTCCCGGACTCGCTGCGGCTCACCGAACTCAAGGAAGAGCACTGCGTGCCCGCCGTGCAGAAGTACATGTCCGGTCGCTTCGATCCGCGCGGCAAATACATTGTCGGGCTGATGTACCCCAGCCCGGACGGCTGGCAGCACGGTGACCGCACACTGCGCTGCGGGCTGCAGATCGCGGCCAGCGTCGGCACCCCGCCCTCGGTCGGCAGCGCCAAGGAGCACGACCAGTCCAGGGTGTACGAGTCCGGCATGTGCCTCGGCATCAATCAGAATCTGCCCACCGATCCGGTGGACTGTGCGCAGCCGCACGCGGTGGAGATAGTCTCCACCGTCGACCTCGGCGCCCACTTCAACGGCGGACCGCCGTCGAAGGACGAGCAGGACAAGTTCGTCGAAGAGGAGTGCACCCGCACCTCGACGGACTACCTGGGCGGACCGGACGTGATCCGCAACAAGACGCTGACGCTGTTCTTCGACTACCTCGACGCTCGCAGCTGGATGGCGGGCAGCCGCAAGCTGGACTGCATGATCGGCAAGGGAGCCGACCAGGAAGGTTTCGCACCGATCACCGGTTCGGCCAAGGGCGACATCCTGATCAACGGCCAGGCTCCGGTGCCGCCGCCGAACAACGGACGCTCCACGCCGGCGCCGCTGCCCGGCGCCGCGCCACTGCCGCCGCAGCCGCGGCCGAGGTAGCCGATCGCCGATGCCCGTCTCGATGTCCGATGACCGATTCGAGGAATTGGTCGGCGACGCACTGGATCTGATCCCGCCGGAGCTGACCCGCGCGATCGACAACGTGGTCGTGCTGATCGAGCCGCGCAATCCGGATGACCCACATCTGCTGGGGCTGTATCACGGCATTGCGCTCACCGAGCGCGACAGTCAATACGGCGGAGCGCTTCCCGACACCGTGACGATCTACCGCGAGGCGATCCTCGAGCTCTGCGCCGACGAGGCGGAGGTCGTGGAGGAGGTGGCGATCACCGTGATCCATGAGATCGCACACTATTTCGGGATTGACGAAGACCGCCTGCATCAGCTGGGATGGGGCTAGTCTTTACCGAGTCGTATTGCGTACCCACGGCCGTGGGTGTGTAATCGGCAGGGAGATCGAAAAGTTGGGGATTCGATGGAACCGATCGCGTTGCTGTCGCGTCCTATCACTCGAAGGGGGAATTCTCGTGGTTCCGCCCCACAGCCACTAGAAGGAGTCGAGTCATGGTTGGACATGTACTGATCGCACCCGAAGCCATTCTCGCCGCCGCGGCCGAGCTGGACCTCGTCGCCGACCGGCTGGCCGCCGCCGCGGCGATCACCGCGCCCGCGACGCACGTATTGCCTTCCGGCGCTGAGGAAGTCTCGTTCGTCAGCGCCAGCCACTTCAACCAGGGAGCGATGTCTCACGACCGCGCGATCGCGCAGGCGATTCTGGAGTGCCACCACGCCGCGGCGACGCTGCGCATGCAGTTGGCCCAGCACGTCGCGGGTGACGTGGTGCGTGCCGCGGGCATCAGCGCCTTCCAGGTGTAGGTCCGAGACCGAGACCGTCAGCAACATTTATTCAGGGGAGTAGTCAAACATGGTTGCAGGAGTCACCGGCGTGATCTGGGCGGCGCGGCCGTCAGAGATCAATTCGGCCACCCTACATGCGGGCGCGCACGCGATTCCCATCTCGGCCGCCGCCACTGCCTGGGGCGGGCTCACCGCCGCCTGGGTCGATGCGACGACGACCGTCGCCAGGGTGATGGCCGAACTCGGCATCGGCATGCAGGGCGTCAACGGTATCGCCGCGTTGAGCAAGCTCACCGGCTTCCTCGGCTGGTCCGAACAGCAGGGCGTTCAGGCGGCCGCGATGGGCGCCAAGGCCGCGGCGAACGCCACCGCCTACACCGTCGCTGCGCTGGCGATGCCCAGCCCGCCGGAGATCGCGGCCGTCAACGCCGCCTTGATGGCGTCGGCGAACCCGCCGGGTATGGTGTCCGGAGCCTTCGAGGTCGCGGAGGTCGCGAGGCACGCCATGGACATTCGTGCCGCGCTGGTCATGGAGACCTACGAGGCCGCGACAAGCGCGATGGTCGCGACCCCGGCCGAGTTCCTGAACCCGCCGCCGATCGCCCACGGCGCCGGAACCGCGACCCCCGAGCAGGCGGCGAACACCGCCTCCGAGGTCCCGGCCGATCCCATCCAGGCCGCCGTCGCCGCCACACAGGCGTTCTTGAGCAACCCCGGTGTCGCAAGCGCGGCCACGCAGGCGGCGCAGGCCGTCGGATCGATCGCCACCACCGGCGTTTCGACGGTCGGGAACGTCGCGGGCAGCGCGATCGCCGCGGCGACCACCAGCGCTCCTGCCGTGTCGGGCTTTGCTCCGATGGCCATGGGCGCCGGTGCGGCCGCCGCCAGCGGCGCTGCTACGACGCGCGCGGTGTCGTTCACCGGCATCGGATCCGCGGCGGGCGCGAACGGCTCCCTCAAGCTCCCGGAAGGCTGGGGCGCTAGCGGCGCGATCGGTGCCGCCACACCGACCCAGGAGAACAACGCGGCCAACCGGGTCGACGCGGCGCCGGTCCGGCAGTCGAACATGAGCAATGGCAACCCGCTGCTGGGGAACCAGGCGCGCAGCGACGAGGACGACGAGACCGAGCACAACGGCCAGGACTACCTGCGGTCGACCGAGCACTTCAACGACGGCCGGTTCGCCGCCGAGGGAGTCATCGGCGGCGGTGACACCAGCGGGACGGTTAGGTGACCGTACTCGGTGCGGGCCGCGACCCATCGACGCTCGAGGCGGTCGTCCTGTCGCTCGACGAAATGCAGCTTCTCATCGAGAAGCTGCAGATCGAGGTCCCCGTCGTGTTGAACGCGCGGGGACGCTACGACAACATGACCGACCACCGGACGGCGATGGACGCGGCCGCCGAGTCTCTCATCCAGCGCGGGCTTCTCATCGATGACGTCGTGCACAGCGATCTGGAGAATCGGCTGCGCGCGCTGAACCGCCCGCACTGGATCATCGCGCTGCGGTTGGTCGTCGATGGGTGGGTGAGTCGCTTCTGTCTGGCGAAAGGCGTCGACCTTCCGGTTGTCGCGCTTCGCGGGCAGGACTCCTATGTAATCGACGAGGCCGGGATCGATCTGCCCGCCACGGTGCTCGCGGCGCTCGGCTATGCCGAACCGCTCGAGCTTTACGGCATGAACGTTCCGACCGAAGAACTCGCCACGATCCTCGGAGACACCGGCGACGCCGCCGCCACCGCGGCACGCCTGGCGAAAGCCGGCAACCCAACGAGCGACGCGAAAACTTTGGCCGCAGCCTTGGTCGAGATCCACTCGTGTGCCGAGATCGTCGGTGTGGTGTACGGCGACGGCACCAGAGATGTGGCCGATAACCACATCGCCGTATTCAACACGCGCGCAGGACGCTTCATCGCCACCGCGAGCAAGGCCGACGACGGCATCAAGTGGAGTTCACTCAGCAGCGGGACCACGGCTCGATTGCGCACGGCGATACAGGATCTGATCAACTCGCTGCCGGAACGTGAAGATTTCCCACGGAATCCGAAACTGTCCTGAGTGCCGTCAGCAGTTGAGGTAACACCTAGCCCATCGGGTCGTCGGAGGTCGGCGCGACGTCGTATCCGAACGGCGGCGTAAATCGGCCCCAGCGAATGCACTCCCACCCGCCGCCGGGCATCGGGACCAACTCGATGGTTTCGGTGTTGTCCAGGTGGTTGTTCGTCGTGAACGGAGGTTGCACACCGGCGAGTGTGCGACCGACGAGCCGCATGGCGGCACCGTGACTGACCACCATCACATCGCCCGCACCGTCTTCGGGCGTCAAGTAAGTAGCCCGCAGCTGCGCGATCGCGGGAAGAAAGCGGTCCAGCACATCCTGGGCGGATTCTCCTCCCGGCACCCGCAGCCCGAGATCGCCTTCGTGCCAGGCGCGATAGATCCGCTGGAAGGTCCGATGGGCATCTTCGCTGTGCTGCCCTTCCAGGTCACCGGCCTGAACCTCGTGGAGGCCGTCGAGCACCATAGCGGCCACGCCGGTGGCGGCCTCGATGTAGCTCGCGGTCTGCCTTGCGCGCAGCGCCGCCGAGGAGAACAGCACCTTCGGCGGCCGGAGCAGGCCCTCGCCGAACGTCTTCGCCTGTGCCGCACCGCGTTCGGTGAGCGGCAGTCCGGGCACCTTGGTATCGAGCAGCTTGGCTACGTTTCCCTCGGTCTCACCGTGCCGGACCAGAATCAACCTACCGATCATAGGTCCGCCATCCCCTTTCTCAACTGAATCAACCACTCCGCCGCCGATTCGTCCGACGGCGGCGGAGTGCCGGTTGCCGAGGTCGCCGGCCAGGACCCGAGGAAACGGACCTGCGCCGTGCGGTGCAGCGCCTTGAGCGCCTCGGCCACCGCCGTGTCGTCGATGTGCCCGACACAATCGAGGTAGAAACGGTACGTGCCCATGCCGGTTCGGGTGGGGCGGGATTCGATCCTGGTCAGATCGATTCCACGCGTGGCGAACTCGGCGAACGCGCGCATCAGCGAACCCGGCACGTTCGGCAGCTCCAGCACGATGGACGTGCGGTCCGCGCCGGTGGCGGGCGGCGCCACCGTGGGCCGGGTGCACAGCACGAAGCGCGTGATCGCCTGCTCATGGTCGGCGACGCCGGAGGCCAGCGCGATCAGCCCGAGCCGTTCCCCTGCCAGCGCGGTCGAAATGGCGGCATCCGCGTGGCCGGCCACCACGTCTTCGGCCGCGGCGGCATTGGACGCCGAGATGTAGGACCGCGTCTGCGGCAGGTGCCGGGCGACCCACAGCCGTACCTGGGCGGCGGCCACCGGGTACGCGGCCAGGGTCCGCACTTCGGCCAGGGTCGTCCCCGGCTTGCCGAGGATCGTGAAGCTCACCTCCAGCTCGGTCTCGGCGACGATCTGCAGACGCGGGCCGATGGCCAGGGAGTCGAGCGTCGCCGAGATCGACCCCTCGACGGAGCTCTCGATCGGGACCACAGCACCGTCCACGTCGCGGGAGCGGACCAGGTCCAACGCGGCCCCTTGGCTGGGCGCGGCGACCCGCTCCACGGGTCCGTCGAAGACTCCCGAGGATTCGAGTTGAGCGAGGGCCATCTCGGTGAACGTTCCGGACGGCCCGAAGTACGCGATTCGCGGCACGGTTACGAGATTACTGGCGAGCCCGCCGGCTCCCCACGGATTGCGACGGCTGGACCGGCGGAACGCGGGTGTCTCGCGCTCGCCGGACGCGGGCTCAGCCTGGGCTGAGCACCCGCAATGCGTCGATGAGACGGTCGGTGTCGTCGGTTTCGATGGCGCGGAGTACCGATCGGACAGCCTCGATCGCCGGTGGCTTCAGCGAACGCAGGAACGCGATATCGGGCCTGCTCAGGGCGGTGCGGATGTCGTCGCCGCACAGGGCGGCGGCCGTGGCCGCGACAATGGCGACGGCACGCTGACCGGAGGAGGTTCGCGCGACGAAGCCGGTATCGGAGTGTGCCACGCCCGCGAGGAAGGTGGCGATGTCGGCGTCCGGCGCATCCAATTCGAGGACCGGCGCCGCAGTGCTTGCGCCGATGTTGCGGACCAACCCGTCGACCAGACTGCGCCGTGGCGGCGTCGACAGCGTTACCAGCACCGGTTCCCCGGCTTCCGTCCTTTCCGACACGCTCTCACGGTAACAACCCCGACCGCGATTACCCGGCACCGGCACCGGGCGATGGTCGCAGCCGTTGTCAGCGGTGCGCGCTGCGCCACGGAGTTGTAAGCGATTTCCTAACCGCGAACTCCGCTTCGGTCAGTCGGATCGAAACACTTGCGGAAACCAGTTCGAGTCACTTAGCTTAGGGTAACCTAATGAAGCGCGATCGAGCACCGGAGGTTTGCATGCCGCGTCCGACCCCGACTGTCGCCCCGTCCACTGCCGAGCGGGTGCGCAGCGCGTGTGTCCACGCGGAGCAGGCGGTACTCGCCATGCCGGGCATCGATCCGACGGCCGCGTCCGTGCATCACGTGCGACCGTGCGGCGACGCGGTGATCGCGGTGCCGACCGCATCGGTCGCGGCGATCCTGGCGGGCAACTCCGGCGAGAACGGGGCGCCTGCGGTGCTGGAACTCACCGACCACGCGCCGCTGCCGCTGCGCGAGCCGGTACGCGCGCTGGTCTGGCTGCGCGGCTGGGTGCGTGCGGTTCCCGCGCAAGCGCAGCGCGCTCTGGCCACCGAAGTAGCTAAGGAGAACCCGCATCCCGGACTGCTCGACGTCGGCTTCGGCGCGACCCTGCTGCGCCTGGTGATCAGCTCCGCGGTGGTGGCCGACTCGACCGGGGCAGAGTCGGTGAGCAGCGACGAACTGCGGCTGGCGCAGCCGGATCCGTTCTGCGCCATGGAATCGGCGTGGCTACAGCACCTGCATGCCGACCACGCCGACATCATCGCCCAGCTGGCCAGGCACCTGCCGCCGCGCCTGCAACACGGCATCGTGCACCCGCTGGCCATCGACCGCTACGGAGTCACCCTCCGCGTCGAAGGACTCGACGGCGACCACGACTTCCGCCTCCCGTTCAGCGCCCCGGCCGACGACATCGAGGCACTCAGCCGCGCCGTGCGCACCCTGGCCGGCTGCCCGTTCCTCAACGGCTTGCGCCGCATCTGATCCGCCGCTCGGCGACGTCGGCCGCCGCACGGCTACGGTTCGCCCATCACCCCGGCGATCCGGCTTCGCAGCCAGCCGATCAGCAGACTGTTCCAGCAGACACAGACCCGTGCCATTCGTCTTCGCATCGACCTCGTCGTCGGGCAGCGGTCCGAGCAGTTGCGCGTTCAGCCAGCGACGCTTCGCAAGCCTGGCGCTTGAACTCGACTGGCTGGTCCACCTCGCCTACGGGACGAAGTCACGGGGCGACGACAGCGACGCGACGCGCGCCGCACAGGACCGGCGCAATAGATTCGACCCATGCGTGCGGAGTCCGGTGCCGAGTGGGACGAGGTCGAGCCGACCGATCGGGAACGACGTGCGCTCAAACTCGAGATCGCCGTCGTGCTGCTCGTCACCTTCGGCCTCAGCGGGTTGAACGCGGCGCTGGCGCTGGTGGAGAGCTCGCTCGCGCCGGGCGGGGTCCGCGGGCGGACTATCGCGCTGAACCCGTCGCGGTCCACCCAGTCCACGATCGACCTGCTGTTTCAGCTGCTCAGCGTGCTGCGGCTGGTCGGATGGGCGGCGCTGGGACTGTATCTGCTGTGGCGCGGCGGGCTCGGGCCGCGACTGATCGGACTGGCGAACCGGATCCGGTGGCGTTCGGACGTGCTGCCGAGCATGGCGCTCGCCGCGCTCATCGGGGTGCCGGGCCTGGGGCTGTATCTCATCGCGCACGCGCTGGGCATCAGCGTGACGATCGTGCCCGCCTCGCTCGGCGACTACTGGTGGCGGCTGCCCGCGCTGATCCTGTCGGCCTGCGCGAACGCAATGGCCGAGGAAGTGATCGTGGTGGCGTTCCTGCTCACCCGGTTGCGCCAGCTCGGCTGGTCGGCGCACTCCGCGCTGCTGGCCTCGGCGCTGCTGCGCGGCAGCTACCACCTGTACCAGGGGCTGGGCGGCGGGCTCGGAAACATTGTGATGGGCGTCATCTTCGGTCACTACTGGCAGCGCACGAATCGGCTGTGGCCGCTCATCCTCGCGCACGCGACCATCGACGCGGTCGCCTACATCGGCTATACCGTTCTGCGCGGCCATGTTTCGTGGCTGCCGTAACTCAACTGTGCCCTCCGGGCCGCTAACGGCCCGGTCCCGTGGGCGAATTACCAAACAGCACCCCGCTGTACGCATGCGGCACCCGACTACCGCCCGATAAGTAGAGTCTCAGTGATGAACGGCGACGACCCCCAGCGCAACGCGCGAGCGCGCCGGATGCCGCCGCCAGGTAGGCCCGGTGAACCCCCGATGCGGCGACGCATGCCTCCCCCGGGGCCGGGCGCCCCGCCGCCGATCGAACCCACCCAAGTGGTGCGCCGCGACGGCCCACCCCACGCGCCGCCGCTGGCGTATTCGCAGGTCCCGCCGGAACAGCGCATGCCACCGCACAGGCCGCCACAGGCACGCACGCACGCCCCTACCCAGCGTCCGGTCCCGCATCCCTCGCATGCACCGACACAGCGGCCGGTGCCCTTTGACGACGGGCCGCCCCACGCGCCGACGCAGAAACCGCGACCGTATCGCGAAGGCCCGCCGCCGGTACCTCCGCGCGGCGCGCGCCCAGCCCAGGCGCCGCGACCGCGCCGCAAGCGCCACCCCTTCCGCTGGTTTCTGGTGATCCTGCTGGTACTGGTGGTCGCCGCGGTCGGCGCCGTCATCAAGCTGGACAACTCGCTCAACCGCATCCCCGCGCTGGCGAACTACGCCAAGCGGATCGGCAACACACCGGGCACGAACTGGCTGCTGGTCGGCTCCGACGGACGCGGCGGGCTGACGCCCGAGCAGGAGCAGGAACTGGCCACCGGCGGCGAGGTGGGTCCGGAGCGCACCGACACGATCATGCTGGTGCACGTCCCCGAGTCAGGCAAGACCACCCTGGTGAGCCTGCCGCGCGACTCCTACGTCAGCATCCCCGGCCACGGCAAGGACAAACTCAACGCCGCGTTCGCCCTCGGCGGCCCGGCCCTGCTCGCGCAGACCGTGGAGATCGCCACCGGCCTGCGCCTGGACCATTACGCGCAGATCGGCTTCGGCGGCTTCGCCAGCGTGGTCGACACGCTCGGCGGCATCGATGTCTGCGTACCGAAACCGATCGACGACCCGCTCGCGGGCATCGATCTACCCGCGGGCTGCCAGCGCCTGAACGGGCCGCAAGCGCTGGGCTTCGTGCGCAGCCGCGCCACGGCGCTCGCCGATCTGGACCGGATGAACAATCAGCGGATCTTCATGGCGGCCCTGCTGGAGAAGGCGACCAGCAGCGCCACGCTGGCCAACCCGTTCAAGCTCTGGCCGCTGGCATCGGACACCGCGAAGTCGCTGAAGGTCGACAATGGCGACCACATCTGGGACCTGGGCCGACTGGCCTGGGCGCTGAAAGGCGACACGATCGCGACGGCGGTCCCGGTCGGCGGGTTCGACGACACCGACAGCGGCAACGTCGTGCTCTGGGACAAGGACAAGGCCAGCCGGTTCTTCGACGCGCTGGCCAGCGACCAACCCGTCCCGGAGGACCTGCTGACACGGTAGCGTCGGTGTCATGCCGGACACCGATGTGGCTCAGTCCTTTCCCGACTTGCTGCGCGCGCAGATCCGTCATGGGTTCACCGCCGCCCAGCAGTATCTCGCCGCCGCCGTGTACTTCGACTCGAACCGGTTACCGCAACTGGCCGGACACGCCTACGCCCGGTCACGCGAGCAGTACGCGAACTCGCTGCGCATGGTGCAGTACCTGCTCGACCGCGATCTGGAGGTGCTCATTGGCGGGCTGGAGGAGATCCATTCGACCTTCGACGGCCCGCGTGCCGCGATAGCTTTGCTGCTGGATGCCGAGCAGACCCGCAGCACGCAGATCAGCAATTTGGCCCGAGCGGCCCGCACGTCCGGCGACTATCTGGGTGAACGATTCGTCCAATGGTTCCTCGAGGAACAGGTGAAGAACGTCGCAGGGATGAACACGCTGCTGGCCGTACTCGACCGCGCCGATGGCCAACTGTTCGACGTCGAAGAGTTCGTCGCGCGCGAACTGCGGCCGGGGCAACGAGCCGATATCCAGGCGCCGAAAATGGCGGGCGCAGTAAAGAGTAATTAGGCAACACTAGCCTCAATAAGGCTGTACTTGGATGACATACGCTGTGACCAGAGCTAATGTCACTGCTATGTCAAGCCATCCGGAATCCCCACGCAGCAAATTCCACAGCCTGTTGCACGACCAGATCCGGCACGAATTCAATGCCGAGCATCAGTACATCGCGATTGCGGTGTGGTTCGACAATGCCGATCTGCCGCAGCTGGCCAAGCGGTTCTATGCGCAGGCGGTCGAGGAACGCAACCACGCGATGATGATCGTGCAGTACTTCCTGGACCGGGATATCAGTATCGAACTTTCCGGCATCGACGCCGCGAAATCCCGGTTCGACCACGCCCGTGAACCGATCGCTCTGGCGCTCGCCCAAGAGAAGACCGTCACCGAGCAGATCGTCCAGTTGGCGAGCACCGCCCGGGAAGAGGGCGACTACCTCGGCGAACAGTTCATGCAGTGGTTCCTGAAGGAACAGGTCGAGGAGGTCGCCAAGATGACGACCCTGCTCAACATCGCCGACCGCGCCGGGTCGAATCTGTTCGACCTGGAGGAATTCGTCGCCCGGGAAATCAGCGGCCCGAGCGATGCCTCCGGCGCGCCTTCGGCGGCGGGCGGCTCCATCTGACCGCGTTCGCCGGAAAAGGCAAGCGGGCCCAGCTCCACTTGGAGTTGGGCCCGTTTCCGTTTCAGCGAGATACCCGGCATAAAAGTGCCGGACATTGCCGTGGCCGATGTCCACAGTGCATTACGAGTTCCGTGGTCGATCACATTAGTTCGGTAAGTCTATCCTCATCGTCAGCCGAGAATCCCAACCGGACAATGAATAGCCACGAGCTCGTCTTCCACTTCCAAGCGCCAGGAAATCAACACAGCTCAGCGCAGCGTAACCTGACGCGACCGCAGTCCGTCGCGGGAACGCCGTTCGTCGGCGGTCAACGGCGCGTCCACGGCCAGCGCCTCGGACAATCGGGTGCCGAACTCGGCCACCGGCTTCAGCCACTCGTCGGGGTGCCGCTCGCGGTCCAGGTCGAATACGGGAACGAGCACGCCGTGCGTGCGGAATGAACCGGCGAATCGCGAACCCTCGCCCAACTGCAGTCCGCCCTTGGCGTGCACGCGGGCCAGTGCCAGCATCAGATCGTCCTCGTTCTCGGGCCGCACCCAGCGGATGTGCGCCTTCTCGCCCGCGTCCACCCACCACGCGGCACCGATCGCGTCCGCGTCCAACGCGAGCCGCGCGGACGGCATGATCGCCTGCTTGGCCTGCTCGATGGTCGCCGCCACCTGCGGATCGGGCTCGACGCCCGCCGGCACCCACCAGTCGAAGTCCTGGTGCACAGTCACGTCCAGGCTCGCAGCAGGTTCGATGACATCGGCCAGCCGCGGGCCGCCCGCGACGCTCTCCACGGAGCTGAGCGAGTCACCGGGCTCGGCGGACTGCGTCCACAGAATCGCCGCGGCCAGATCGGCGGCCGGGTCCGCGCCCTGGAACTGCACCTGCGCACCGACGTAGCCGTGGGGCTCGTCACCGGCACGCACCAGAGCGGCTACCGCGCCGGGCAGCACTGTGGCGAGCACCACTGGACGTTCGGCGGCGACCGCGGGCGACAGCGTCAACCGCGCCGTGGCCGATGGAACGAACTCGCGCAGCGCGACCAGATCGCACTCCGCGGCCAAGCCCTCGAACGGACGCGTGACGGTCTGCGCCGCCTGCTCCAGCGCCGCCCGTCGCTCGGCGAGACGCTGCGCCCGGTTCCCGCCGGGCTTAGGACTGTTGCGCTTGCTCTTACCCACGAGGGGTCAACCTACAGGGTGCTGTGTTGTTTTCTGCAGCGCCTGCGGCACTGCGTGTTCGCGGCCCCTTTGTGGCTCGCGTCCGAGCGACCGCCCCTGGCGACTTCGTCGCGGACGCGGCGGCCACTCGGACGCGAGCCGGGCCGCGAACGGGCATGCTCGGTCTCGCTTCGCTCGCAAGGTGCAGTGGGGCCGAGGGGTTGCGCTGGGGAATCAATCTCAGAACCTTCAGCAACGCCCTTGCGCCTCCAGTGTTCACCGTGACTTCGCGGACATACTCCTCCGCCGACCAGCGGCACCAACTGAAGGTCGGCGTACCCGTTCAGGCGGCGCTGAGCAGCGACTTGGTGCGTCCCGGGTGGTTGGTGGCGACCCAGCTGACGCCGAGGTCGGCGCACAGCTGGACATCGCCTGGGTCGTCGACGGTCCAGCAGTAGGTGGCGCGGCCCGCGGCGGCCGCCTTGTCGACCAGATCGGGATGGTCGCGCAACGTCTTCACCGAGGGACCGACGGCGGTGGCGCCGACCGTCGTCGCGGCGGATCCGCCCAGGTAGCGCGATGATTCGCCGAGCAGAACGGTGGGCAGCAGCGGTGCGGCACGGCGAATGCGCCAGACCGCGGTGGCCGCGAAGGACATCACCACCGCACGGGAGTGGTCGGCCGAGGCGGGGGTGGCGATGCCGAATCGCTGGAGCTCGGCCAGCAGCTTGTTCTCCACCAGCGCGCCGTAGCGGACGGGGTGCTTGGTCTCGATGAACAGCTTGGTCGGCCTGCTGCGCCAGTCCAGCACCAAGCTGATCAGCTCGCTGAGAGTCAGCACCGAGGCGGGCGCGCCATCGGCGCCGAAATCCAGCGCCCGCAGTTCATCGAGAGTCATCTCGCTGACCAGCCCGCTGCCCGAGGAGGTTCGGTCGACGGTGCGGTCGTGCACGCACACCAGATGCCCGTCCCTGGTCAGCCGGACATCGCATTCGACGCCGTCGGCGCCTTCCTGGAGCGCCAGCTCGTAGGCGGCGAGCGTGTGCTCGGGTCGCGCCGCCGAGGCGCCTCGATGCGCGACGACGAATGGCGCGCGACTGCCCTGGCTCACTTGGCCATAACCTCCTCCTGCTCACGGTCCTGAGCACCGTTGTCCTCGTGCGCGGACGCGTCGGTCGTCGTGGGCGCCGAGGCGGCCGCGCCGCCCGGCTGGACGGGCGCGATCACCGGTACGGCGGGGTCGACCGCGATCAGCCAGCGGCGCGCGGCGCGGCCGCGTCCGAGCAGGTCACGTCCCTCGATCGTCCGCAGCACCCACAGGGTCAGCAGCGCTACCGCGGCGGCAACCGCGTTGGTGAACGCCGTGAACAGCACTCCGTCCGCCTTGGCCTGCAACGAGTCGGCGTTCCGCCACAGCAGCGCGGCCAGCGCGACAGCGCCGCCGAAAATCCAGGCCACCCACCAGATTCGAATCGCGCGCCGCGATCGCGGGTCACCGCGCAGGGCGGCCACCTCGGACAGGAAGATCCCCGGCCACAGCAGGTTGAGCACCGGAACCAGGCAACCGAAGGCGATCAGCCGCGGCGAACGCGGGTCGCGCCGCCCCGCCTCGGCGTAGGCCGCCTGCCTGATCTCGATCAGCCAGCCCACCACGGCCACCGCCGCCAGCAGCGCGAACACGAGCGCCAGCGCTCCGGCGACCACGACGAACGCGTCGGAGGCGAACAACACCGCGGGATGGATCAGGCGCGTGCGGTTGCGCAGCAGAACCGAGTAGCGCGCAAGTTCGGCCAGAGCCGCGAGCATGAAGACACCCACGGTCGTGACGAGCAGCTTGGTCACCGAATCGGTGAGCCTGCCGAGCGGATCACGGGGTGTGGCCCCGGCCTGCGGCGGCGCGTCGATCAGACCCCAGCGCGGTATCTGCGCGTAGCGGGGCGTCGGCGTGGCCGCGGGCACTGCGGCGGGCGAGGGCGCCCTACGCGTCCGGTGATCGGGTTTGCGTGCCACCCAGCGGTAGTTGCGGCGGTCGGCGGGCGCGTCGATCGGCGCGGGCGAGAGGAGCACGCCGCGGCAGCGTGGGCACCAGTGCATCGGCGCCCCTTGCACGGCCCAGCGCGCGCCGCAGCGTGCACAAGGTTGCACCACCGTACTCACCGCGCACCTCGTTTCTTCGTCAGTAGATCTTGGCCTCGTGGTCGCCGTCCGCGACCAGTGGGCGTCCCGCCTGTTGCCATGCCACCATGCCGCCGCGGACCTGGATGGCGTCGTATCCGATATGCGTCAGATATTCGACCACCTGCAGGGAACGGCCGCCTTGCCGACAGACGACATAGAGGTCCGCGTCGTTTTCCAGCTCGTCGATCCGGGCGGGCACGTCGACCATCGGGATGTGGATCGCACCCGGTGCATGTCCGAGCCGCCACTCGTCGTCCTCGCGCACGTCGAGCAGAATCGGGCGCGGCGCGTCGTCCGAGGCGGGCACGCTGCTGTCGAATTCGGCAGGCAGCTCCGCGACCGTGACCGACGGAATGTGGGGGCTCGTCACAGATCCGATACTGCCATGGGGGGCTGGATGCCGTGCAGTTCCGGACCCGGAGACGAGCTCGACAGCAGGCAACGACTTCGGGTATGTTCTCCTCCTCGGAACTCGACCACGGCCCCACTCCATGCTGGTTGTGCATAACTCGGTCGAAGTTATCCACATAATCCACAAGCTGATCCACAAGACGCGGCTATGGAAGAGCGCGCCACCGAAAGGGTGCGGCTATCGAGCAGCCGATCGATCAGACCCAGCCTTTTCCGTACCCAAGGCCCGGAACCACCCCGGCTTCGACGTTCTCCCCCCGGTCGGCCCCTGTGTGAGCGATGCGAATGACCGATCCGGGACTCCCCTCCTTGACCATCCCGGAGCGGCCATTCGTCGCCGACGTCGAAGCCTGCGGCCGAAGAGGCTCCGATATCTACTTGGACGGCGCCGGCACTCATTCGGTTCCATGAAAATGAGAACGCCGCTGAAATACGGGGCTTGCGTCACGAGGATCGGTAGCCTGGGCCTATGAACGTGAGCAGGGGGCTACTCGACGGAATGGACACCGCCGGTCTCAACGTCGCGCTGTCGGAGGCCACGTGCCTCGGCCTCGCGGTGGACGAGGCGGCCAATCAACTACGACTCGACCTCGAAGTGCTGACACTCCCCGAGCACGGCACGGGATCGGAGGACTACCGGGTCCAAGTGACCTTCACCGGCGTGAGCCGGATCGCCGCCTCCCTGCGGGCACAGCACTGGGACGACGTGGAGCCGCGGGTGCTGCCGCTGCAACTGGACGGCGTGGACGAGGCCATTCGCAGCTTCGGCGGCGGGCGGCTGCACGGCTGGGAATTCATCGACCTGGACGACAGCGGCTGGGCGCTGTGGAGCGAGCTGCTCAGCTTCGACACCAGGATCGACGACCACGAATCCGCGCATGTTCTGGAGTTCTCGCAAGAGGAGGGCATCGATCCGCGCGAGCTGGACGTCCGGGTGTGGTTCGACGGCATGACCGTTCACGACGCGCAGGGCAAGCAGATCCCGCTGGCGGATTTCATCGCGAATGGAGTTCGCTGGTGGCAGGCGCACGACGCGGGCGACCCGCGGGCAACCCGGCCCGGGATCGCTCCACCGTTGTAACCGCCTGCCCCGGACCGAAACGACTCGCGTCACCGGGTTCCGCGCATCCGGTCTACCGGATGCGCGGTTCTCGGTCCGGCCGGCGCGTCAGGCGCCCAAGCCCACCGGGCAGCTCACGCCGGTAGCGTGCACCGGGCAGTATCCGCCCGGGTTCTTCGCCAAGTACTGCTGGTGATAGCCCTCGGCGTAGTAGAACGCAGGCAGCCGGGGCAGTTCTCTGATCTCCGTGGTGATCTCGCCGTAGCCGGCCGCGGACAGTCGCTTTCCGTACGCATCGGCCGTCCCGCGAGCGAGATCGGCCTGCTCGGCATCCAGCGTGAAGATGGCCGAACGGTACTGCGTGCCACGGTCGTTGCCCTGCCGCATGCCCTGGGTGGGATCGTGGTTCTCCCAGAAGTGCCTGAGAACGCCGGCGTAATCGATCACCGCGGGATCGAACACGACGAGCACGGATTCCGTGTGGCCGGTCCGCCCGCTGCATACCTCTTCATACGTGGGATTCGGTGTGTACCCGCCGACATAGCCGACCGCCGTGGTGTAAACCCCGCCGAGTTCCCAGAATCCCTTCTCCGCGCCCCAGAAACAGCCCATCGCGACGACCGCGACCTGCATGCCCTCCGGAAACGGCGGATGGATCGGGTGACCGTTCACATAGTGGGTATCCGGCACCTCGAGCGGTTCGGCCCGGCCGGGCAGAGCTTGTTCGGGTGTGACCATGGCGGGTTCGGGGAGGCTGAGACGCCCCACTAGTTCGTCGTACCACGACATGGTTCGATGCTACGCGTGCGTTTCCAGTGGTGCCGATGTTCGTGATGTGACGATCCGCGACCCGTCCGCCGGCGGGTGAGCAGTACGTCGCCGTCGTGAAACGATGCGATGTGCGGTTCGGTCGGTGTCACCGGAATGCGCGGGCGTCAGCCCAAGTTGGAATCGACCGGGTGTACGAATGATGGTTGGCTGTGCTCTGGACAACGGGCACACCAGCCCGACATAGGAAGGGACATCGTGGCTGAGTACACGCTGCCAGATCTGGATTACGACTACAGCGCCCTGGAGCCCCACATCTCCGGGCAGATCAACGAGCTTCATCATTCCAAGCACCACGCCGCTTACGTCGCCGGTGCGAACGCCGCACTGGAGAAGCTGGAAGCCGCTCGGGAGTCGGGCGATCACAGCGCCATCTTCCTGAACGAGAAGAACCTCGCCTTCCACCTGGGTGGCCACGTCAACCACTCCATCTGGTGGAAGAACCTCTCCCCCAACGGCGGTGACAAGCCGGTCGGCGAGCTGGCCGCGGCGATCGACGACCAGTTCGGCTCGTTCGACAAGTTCCGCGCGCAGTTCACCGCGGCGGCCAACGGTCTGCAGGGCTCCGGCTGGGCGGTGCTCGGCTTCGACACCCTCGGCCAGAAGCTGCTGACCTTCCAGCTCTACGACCAGCAGGCCAACGTCCCGCTCGGCATCATCCCGCTGCTGCAGGTCGACATGTGGGAGCACGCTTTCTACCTGCAGTACAAGAACGTCAAGGCGGACTACGTCACCGCGTTCTGGAACGTCGTCAACTGGGCCGACGTGCAGGAGCGGTTCGCCAAGGCGACCTCTCAGGCGAAGGGCCTCATCTTCGGCTGAGCCGTTCGGAACACCGGTATCGGGTCCGCGAACCCCAGCCACGCCCGGCTGGGGTTCGCGGACCCTTCCGTTTGGCACTCTTTGGTACTTGTGTGCCAGGTGACTCGTGGTTCATATTCGGGAATCCACAGAAAAAGGACGGGCAAGGCCGCCCCCGGTTCCACAAACGGGAGGCAGAAATGCGCACGAACGAACCAATCGGCATCACGCCGTTCCACTCGCGTGGCTCGCTGCGGGGCTTCGTTATCTCCGGCCGCTGGCCGGACACTACCAAGGAGTGGGCCCAGGTTCTCGTACTCGCGGTACGCGTGGCCACGCTTCCCGGGTTGCTGACGACCTCCACGGTGTTCGGTGTGCGTGAGGAGCTACCCGACGATCCAGCCCCCGGCACGGTCGGCCTGGTGCTGGCCGAAGGTCCTGTGCTCGGCGAGGAAGCCGTGCAACCCGGCCGGTTTGCCACACATGTGCCACCAGCCCTGCTGATGCTGCATCCCCCGTCCGAAACCCTGCCTTCGCTGCCCGAATGCGCGGGCGCGGCATCCGGCTGCGTACTGCTGCCCGGCGTGCCGCATCTGGGGCTGGAGCACCGCGCCGCGTGGGCCGAGGCGGAGTCCGACGGGACGGTCACGTCGCTGGTCAGCCGGGTCGGCCTGGACCCGATCAGTGATCCCGACACCGCGATTCTGGCCATGCTGCTGGCCGCGTGAGGGTAGCCGAAACTCCTTGCGCGGATCGCCAAACTTATTGCGCGCATTGCGATTTCGACTACAACGAGTTGGCGCGGAGGATCCGGCGCGGTAGAGTCGGAAACAGCGAAGGGGAGTAGCCCCCAATTGCACAGTCGACATACTGACCCGCAGCCCCACCTGGGCCCGGGTCCGGCTGTGTGAACCGGCATCCATCCGGTGGGCGAGACCTTCGGCCTGGACAACCGATTCGTTGTCGGCCGGAGGCTACCCCTATCTCCGACCGGCAGGCCGGAGACCTTGGAGCAAGCCACACATGATCGCCACCGTATTGCTGAGCATCGGCATCGTCTTTCTCGCCGAGCTGGGAGACAAGTCCCAGCTGATGGCGCTGACGTTCGCCCTGCGCTATCGCTGGTGGGTAGTGCTGGGCGGCATCGCGACGGCCACGGCGGCGGTGCACTTGATCTCGGTCGGCGTCGGCTACTTCCTCGGTACGGCCCTGCCCACCCGAGCGATCGCACTGGTCGCCGCGGTCACCTTCCTGGCCGTCGGCCTGTGGACCTTGCGTGAGCACTTCGGTCCCGCCGACGGGCAGCCCGAGCCGAAGACGCCCAAGACCGCGAGCGCGCCGTTCTTCGTGGTGCTGTCCGCGTTCCTGCTGGCCGAGCTGGGCGATCGGACCATGTTCGCGACCGCGGCGCTGGCCACCGACTTCGACTGGGCGGGCGTCTGGCTGGGCTCGACTATCGGCATGGTCGCCGCCGACGCGCTCGCCATCGCGGTCGGCATGCTGGTCGGCAAGCACCTGCCGGAGCACGCGATCGGCATAGGCTCGGGCTTGCTGTTCCTCTACTTCGGTGCGGCGACCTTGCTCGGCGCCGCCGCACCCGCCCTGCCAGGCCCGCTCGTCGCCGCCGTCGCCCTCTCCGCACCGGCAGCTGCTCTCGGAGTACTTCTGGCCCGGCGGGCGGTCGAAGGCCGACGGTCCGCCTCCGACCGACCGCCCTTCACCGAGGCTGCGCGGATCACAGCTGGTCAGTCGCCTCGCCGACCCGCTCGTTGAGCTCCGCGACGAAGCGCGCCAGCAGTTCGATCTCGGCGGTGTCATATTCGTCGAGATGCGCTCCGATCGCGGCGCCGAGGCCGGCGAAGAGCGCTGCGACCGCGGCACTTGCCTCGTCGAGCGCGACGAGAACGCGACGCCTGTCCTGCGGATCACGCTCTCGCCGGACATAGCCTGCGCGTTCCAGCCGGTCGATCAACGCGGTCACCGCGCCGCCGCGGGTTATCCCGAGCCGAGCAGCCAGGCTGCCGGGGGTCTGCGGCCCATCGATGCCGAGAACATTGAGACAGCTGAGATCGGTCAGCGTTATCCCGAGGCGCGACGCGACCACCGAGTGGAACATGACGGTGCGGGTTGCCTGGACCCGTAACTCGTTCTGCAACGAAGTCAGGGCCGTTCTCCGGGTTTTCCCTGATGTCACCGCACAGGGCTCCTTTCTATTCTCTCTATTATAGAGAGTCTCTGAAATAGAGAGTACTTGAGGACGATAGGAGTTCGGACATGACAACGAAGCGCGCGGTTCCGCTGTGGCTGCTGGTGATCTTCGTCGGCATCCAATTCGGCGCGGGATGGTACGAGAAGCTCGGCATCATCCCGATGTGGGAGAGCGCCCCGCCCGACCAGGTACTCATCGCGATGGAGGAATCCGGCTTCAAGCGGGCCGGGCGAGCCTTCTGGCCGTTCGTGTCGCCCATCGTCACACTCCTGTCGCTGATCAATCTGTTCGTCGCGTGGCGCACACCCGGCCCCTTCCGGCGCTGGTGGATCGCAGGCGCCGCGATCATGGCCTGCTACTCCGTGACGACCTACGGCTACTTCGCGACCCAGATGCTGCTGTTCCAGTCCGGAGGCGCCGAATGGACCCCCGATCGGGTGGAGTCGTTCGTCGAGCTCTGGACTGCGCTGAACTACCCGCGCATGGTGCTCGGCGGCATCGGCTGGCTGTGCGCCCTGCGCGCGCTGTCGCTGTCGGCCGCCCGCGTGGGTCATCCGGCCCCCGCCGGAGTGCACGCCTGATACCTGCGCCGAGGCGGGGTCCGTACCGGACTCCGTCAAGGCGCGTGATCCACCAGTGCACATCCGTACAAGTCACCGCCTCGACCCACCAGATCCAGCAGCGGTTTCCGCAGCGCGAGCAGACCATCCGTGTCACCGACCGCGATCCGAGCGGTGACCATCGACCCCACCGCGGCGGCGAGGGTCTGGCAGGCGAAGCGCTGCTGTTCGGTTCGCGCGTCGAGCACGTCGGCGATCAAACCGACGAACAACTCCTGCAGCTGGGCACGGCGCGCGATAGCCGCGGATCCCACCGCGAAGACCTCGACCAGGAACAGCCGCGCGCTGGCCGGGTCGTCCACCAAATGCTGAAGGTAGGCGCGCAAGATCCGGTCCATTCGCGCCATGGACTCGGTGCCCTCGGCCGAGACCTCTTCCGCCTCGGTGGCCTCGGCGATCCGATCGAGCAGTAGCCGCACGGCGCGCTCGTAGGCCGCCTCGAAACAATCCTCCTTGGAGCGGAATTGCTCGTAGAAGGTTTCCCGCGACACACCGGCCCGCTTCAGGATCGCCGCAACCGACGTTCCGATATAGCCGTTTTCGGCCATGGCCTCGGCTGTCGCAATCAGGATCCGCTCGCGCTGCGAGGCGATCACCTGCTCCCGCGGCAGGCCGTGCCTGCCGCGCGGGAGGCGGGCACTGGTGGCCGATTCGGTCATGCGGTGACTCCGGTATTCGGTCGAGCTGACGTGGATGCTCCATTCTGCGGGCTGCCGACAGACTACGTCCGCCAGCGCCTACTAAGGTGCAATTGACGAAGGGCCAACTGGCTGTCACGAACGAGAGGACCATCGTGGAGATTTCGGGTTCCGCCGCCATTGTCACCGGGGGCGCATCGGGCCTAGGCGCCGCCACCGCCAAGCGTTTCGCCGAGCTCGGCGCCACCGTCTTCGGCCTCGATGTGCCGCAGTCGATCGAGCGCGCCGGCGACAACGTACCCGACGGGGTCACCCTCATCGCGGCCGATGTCACCAGCAACGACGAGGTGAGCGCGGCGGTCGAGCAGGTCGTCGAGTCGGGCACGCCGCTGCGCATCGTGGTCAACTGCGCCGGCGTTGGCTGGGCGGGACGCATCCTGTCCAAGAACGGCCCGCACGACTTGGAGCTGTTCCGCACGGTCATCACGGTGAACCTGCTCGGCACCTTCAACGTCATGCGGCTGGCCGCCGACGCGATCGCGAAGACCGAGGCCGTGGACGAGTACGGCCAGCGCGGCGTCATCATCAACACCGCATCCGTCGCCGCGTTCGAGGGCCAGATCGGCCAGATCGCCTACTCGGCATCCAAGGGCGGCGTGCACGGTATGACCGTTCCGGCCGCGCGTGACTTGGCTCAGTTCGGCATCCGGGTGAACACCATCGCCCCCGGCATCATCGACACACCGATGCTGGCCGGCGTCACCGAGGAGTACCGCAAGGGGCTCGAGGCGGGCGTGCCCTTCCCCTCCCGCCTCGGCCGTCCGGACGAGTACGCGCAGCTGTCGCAGTACATCGTCGAGCACGACTACCTGAACGGCGAGACCATCCGCATGGACGGCGCGCTGCGCATGGCCCCGCGGTAATTCCGCTCGAACCGGCTGCGCGCGCTGCGGAATGCCGCGCGCGGCCGGTTCAGTCCAGCGGCTTGTGCCCGATGCCGAGGTACGCGGTGGTGGACAGCGGACAGTTCGGCCGGTACTTCTCCGCGAGATATGCCTGCATGACAGCGGCTCGCTCGGCCCAAACCTCCACACTGACGCTGTGGCGCATGAGTTCCAGCGGCGCGCTGCTGCGCACCATGGTCTCCCACATCTGCGCCGGGCTGTCGAAGGTGAGCGCGATCGAATGCCGTTGAATCGACACAGCTTCGAAGCCCGCGCCCCGCATCTCCGATTCGAAGACCTCCGGGTTCTCCAGGCTCAGGAAATTCGGCTGCGGCTCCTGGATGTCCGGGTCGGCCGCGGCCAGGGCCCCGAACATCATCCGCATGAGCGGCGAGTCCGCGACCGGCGCCCAACTCGACACCACCGCCGTGCCGCCCGGCCGCAGCACCCGGAACAACTCGGCGAATCCCCTGGCCCGCTCGGGGAAGAACATCAGGCCGAACATCGAGAACCCGGCGTCGAACCGATCGGACTCGAACGGCAGGTCCTGCCCGTCACCCACCTGGGCGCGGATATTGGTCAGCCCGGCGGCAGCGGCGTCCTTTGCCAGCCGCCCGATCATCGGCTCGGAGAAATCGATCGCCTCGACCACCGCCACCTGTTCGGCGGCCAGCATGCTGAGCGTGCCAGGTCCCGCCGCCACGTCCACGACCTGCGATGCGGGCGACAACGAGGCGAACTCGAGCGCGCGGGCCGAGAACGGCCGCATGATGGCGGGCGCGAACTCGGCGTATCCGTCGGCGACGAGGTCCCACGGCTCGGCGACGGCAAGCGGGTTTCCGGACATGTCGGACGATCCTTTCAGCCATCCCCATCTAACCGCGCCACACCGGGGACGAACTCCCCAGTTCTGCGAATATGCCATCCCGAGAGCCTCTGAAGCCGCGAAATGGCCGAAACAGCGTCCGGCGGCCCTGCCGCGACCGGAGGACAGCACGGTCCTCCGGTCGCGGCGGGGTTCACAGCGTGCGGGTGAGCCGGTCGGTGAGGATGTGCGCGAAGTGCGCCGGATCCTTCAGCTCGCCGCCCTCGGCCAGCACCGCCGTGCCGAAGAGCAGTTCGGCGGTTTCGGACAGCTCGGTCGCGGTGCCCGCGTCGGCCTGCTCCTGCTTCGCCGCGTACGCGTCGCGCAGGCCGGTGACCAGCGGGTGGGTCGGGTTGAGCTCCAGAATCCGCTTGGTCTCCGGCAACACCTGACCTGATGCGCGATACATCCGCTCCAGCATCGGCGTGAAGTCGAAGACGTCACCGACCAGGCAGGCGGGCGAGGTGGTGAGCCGGTTGGTCAGACGGACCTCCTTGACGCTCTCCTCCAGCGTCTTGCCCAGCCAGGCCAGCACATCGGCGAAGTCTTTGTCCTGCTGCTCGCGCAGCGCCTCGGAGGCCTTCTTCTCCTCTTCGGTCTCCAGGTCGACCTCGCCCTTGGCGATGGACTGGAACTGCTTGCCGTCGAAGTCCGGTACCGAACCGACCCACATCTCGTCGACCGGGTCGGTCAGGATCAGCACCTCGCGGCCCTTGGCCAGGAACGCCTCCAGATGCGGGGAGCTCTCGACCTGCTGGCGGGTCTCGCCGGTCATGTAGTAGATCTTGTCCTGGCCTTCGGGCATCCGCTCCAGGTACTGGGCCAGCGTGGTCAGCTCGGACTCGGAGTTCGTCGAGGCGAACGAGGAGACCTGCAGAATCGTCTCGCGGTTGTCGAAGTCCGCGAGCAGACCCTCCTTGAGGACGCGGCCGAACTCCGTCCAGAAGGTCTGGTAATTGGTCTGGTCCTCGGCGCCCTGCAGATCCTTCACCGTGGACAGCACCTTCTTCACCAGGCGCTTGCGGATCATCTGGATCTGCCGGTCCTGCTGCAGGATCTCGCGGGAGACGTTGAGCGACAGGTCCTGCGCGTCCACCACACCCTTGACGAAGCGCAGGTACTCCGGCATCAGCTCTTCGCAGTTGTCCATGATGAACACCCGCTTGACGTAGAGCTGCACACCGCGCTTGTGCTCGCGGGCGAACAGGTCGAACGGCGCGTGCGACGGGATGAACAGCAGCGCCTGGTATTCGAACGTGCCCTCGGCCTTCAGCGGGATGATCTCCAGCGGATCGTCCCACCCGTGGCTGACGTGCTTGTAGAACTCCTTGTACTCCTCGTCGCTGACCTCGCTCTTGGGGCGGGTCCACAGCGCCTTCATGGAGTTGAGCGTCTGGTCTTCGAGGACGGTCGTTTCCTTGGCGTCCTCGCCCTCGCCTTCGGTGACCGTCCGCTCGACCGGCATGCGGATCGGCCAGGCGATGAAGTCGGAGTACTTCTTGACGATCTCCCGCAGCTTCCACTCCAGGGTGTAGTCGAAGAGGTGGTCCTCCTCGTCCACCGGCTTCAAGTGGAGTGCGACGGACGTGCCCTGCGGGGCCTCGTCCAGCTCTTCGATCGTGTAAGTGGAGCTGCCTGCGGTCGCCTCCCACCGGGTGCCGATGGTCTCACCCGCGCGGCGTGTGGTCAGCGTGACCTTGTCGGCGACCATGAAGGTGGAGTAGAAGCCGATGCCGAACTGGCCGATCAGCTCCTCCGCGGCGGCCTCGGACTTGGCATCCCTCAGCTGCTTGCGCAGCTCGGCGGTACCGGACTTGGCTAGGGTGCCGATCAGATCGACCACCTCGGCGCGCGACATACCGATGCCGTTGTCCCGAACGGTCAGGATCCGGTTGTCTTTGTCGACCAGCAGCTCGATGTGCAGGTCCGACGTGTCGACGTGCAGATCCTTGTCCCGGAAAGACTCCAGCCGCAGCTTGTCCAGCGCGTCGGAGGAGTTCGAGATCAGCTCCCGCAGGAAGGTGTCCTTGTTGGAGTAGACCGAATGGATCATCAGCTCGAGCAGCTGATGAGTCTCTGCCTGGAACTCGAGTTTTTCGACGTGCTCTGTCACGTCGCGATGGTACCGCCGCCACCGATCGACGGGCTCGAAGGAGGCAGTGCGGACGCGTGCCGGAAGTCGGCCAGGCCGGGAACCTCGGCATCGGCGCGGGTCGTCATCCACTCGCGCAAGACCTGGGTGGCGCGGACGTCGTCCTCGTTGTACTCCAGCAGCCGGGTCCGCTGGACCGGATCGGGTGCGCCGTCGTAGCCGACCGCCAGTCGATACCAGCTCATCGACGCCTCGCCGCTCGCCTCGGGATCGCGCCAGGAGAATCCGGCGACGGGTGCGATCTTCTTCAGTCCCTTGCCATTCGGGCAGATGAACTGGTCGGAGACGGCCTGGAACATGTCCACCCACTGCGGCCCGTCCACGAACGCGCGCACCTGCTCCACGGTCGGCACGCCCGGGCGTCCCGCGAACCGCCGCGCCGACTCGTACAGCCACTTGTCCTCGGCGGTGCGCGAGTAGCAATAGGCGGCAAACGTTTTCCCGGCCGCGGCCGCCTCGGCGCGCACCGTCATCAGCCAGGTCCAGAACTCGCCGAAGGAACGGCCCTCGTCCTCGGTGGGCAGCGGGTCCCAGGTGACGAACGGGCGGTACACGCCGTCCAGCAGCGTTCCCCACAGGTAGGCGCCGTGCTCTTGGAAGCTTTCCAGGTCGACGTCGACCTCCACGTCGGCCCGCCGGACCCGCACCGGCTCGACCCGGCGCACCAGCGGCGCGCCCACGATCCAGGCCCGCGCGGTCACCACCATCTCGTCGAACGGGCCGTGCTGCCAGTCCTCGGGGTCGGCGCCGATCCAGGCGGCCAGTTCGTCGATCGTCTCGACACCGTGCCTGCGTAGCACCTCGGCGCGCGAACCGGGCGCCACCAAGCTGACGTCGCGGCGCTCGATCAGCCAGCTCTCACAGCTGGGCCCCTCGATGCCCCGCGTCCACCATGGGCACTGCCTGCACTCGGGCACCTTGGACGGCACGGTCGGCAGCTCGCCGCGCACCACCGCGATCCGGTCGGCGTAGCGGCGGTCGTAGTCGGCCAGCAGCGGGGCGAGATCATGCACCAGAATCCGGTCGAAGTCGAAGCCGATCACGCCGCCGACCACCGCCGGACTGGCCAATCCGTGCCGCTGCAGCATCCGGTGCAGGTGCGCGAGGCGCTGTTGGTCGCGGGGCTGCTGGCGCAGTTTGCGGTACGGATCCGGTTGCGGATTCCAGTGATACGGGTCCGTGGTGGTGGGATGGAAGTCCGCCGGTTCCGGTTGACGCGGGTCGGTCACCTTGTGGTTCACCACGATGATCGGGATGTATCCGCCGCGCTCCTGGTCACGCAGCAGGATCTCCGAGCCGCCGCGTCGACCCGTTTCCGGCTCCTGCGGCAGCAGACCGCCCCAGATGCGTTGCGCACCGGCCGCACACGCGCGCATCGTCGCTTCGGCCCGCTCGGCGGCGCGCAGTTGCGGATCGATCACCACCCATGCGTCCGGGGCCGCCGCGATCAGGGCGTCGCGCACCCTGCCACGGTGCGCCGCGGCGGCGTCTCTGCGCTGACGGACCCCCGCGTCCTCGGTGATCCCGGTCAGTGCCTCGGGATGCGCCGCGTCCAAGCGCAGGCGATGGCGGCATCCGATCAGCGCCCTGGCATCGATGAAGGCGGTCGGCACGTCGGCGGGCCGATCCACGGCCGAGCCGTTGCGCTTGCGACCATCCTGGTCACCGATGTCCGAATCCACGCTATGCAGTATGGTCCCTCCCCCCGACAACTCCGCCAACCGAGGGACACCCGGCGCTCGCGAGACGCAGTACCCTCGCAGCGATCAGCATCGAACCGATAGGGTAGCGGCGAACTGTGTGACATGGGCGGACGGCCTTCCCCGGCGTCGTACTGCCATGGCGAACCAGCATGACGGAGGGCCTTCGATGGGGTTGTTCACGAAGCGCAAACGGCGGCCGAGCCGCAGGGCCGAGGCGAAGGCCCTGAAGGCCAAGGCCGTGATCGAGGCCAAGCTCGCCGCCAAGAACGACCGCAAAGCCCGCCGCGCCGAGGCGCGCACCCAGCGCAAGGTCGCCAAGGCGCAGATCGCCGCGCTCCAGGCGGAGGAGAAGGCCGCGCTGAAGGTGGCTGCCAAGGCCGAGCGTGATCCGTTCAGCGCGAGTCAGGTGAAGAAGTACCTCGGCGTGGCCCGCGTGCTCATCCCGGTGCTCGCCCCGCTCGCCTACCGCGGTGCGACGTTCCTGCGCGGTCAGCTCGACACCCGCCGCGCCCAGCAGCTCGGCATCGGCATCGACCAGCTCGGCGATTTCACCGGGCACGGCGCCAAGCTCCAGGCCAGGATCACGAACGCGGAAGCAGCCCTGGGCAAGGTCGGTACGCAGGACGGCAAAGACAAGGGCGAGACGCAGAAGTTCACCGCCGCCACCAAAGACCGTCTCGGCAGCCTCACCGCCGCCGTGCGCACCTCGGACCAGATGCCGGCCCATCGACGCCGCGCCGTGCACGCGTCGATCGCGCAGGAGCTGTCCGGGATCGAGTCCGACATCCTGGCCCGGCTCGGCGTGCGCTGAGCCGAACCATTCCGATGTCCCCGCACCTGATCGCCGGCCGCCTGCGCGGTGGGCTGGTCGGTGCGCTCGTCGCGACGCTCGCCGTCGCGGCGCATGGTGCCGCGGGCGGAGGTGTTCCCGACTCCACCGAGCTGACGCTGCTGTTGCTGATCGCCGCCGCGGCGGGGGCGGCCGCCGGCATGGCGCCGGGACGTCCGGGGCCCATGCTGGTCGGGCTGCTCGGCGTGGGCCAGCTGGCAAGCCATGCTGCGCTGTCGGGACTGCTCGGGCACGACCACACCGGGCACGGAACCCGGGGCGCCACAACGCTTCCCACACTGCCAGTCGGGTGGATGCTGTTCGCGCACGCCCTCGCGACGCTGGGCTGCGCGGTCCTGATCATGCTCGCCGGGCGGCTCTACGCCGTGGCCTCCGGGGCGCTGCGTGCCATATTCGCCCCTCCGCCGGTGGCGCGGGTCATCGGCGCGCCGCACTGGCCGGATCCCGGCCTTGCGGCCTATCGCTGTGCTCCGAACGGCGCGATCGGTCCTCGCGCGCCACCGGTGTCGACCTGATCATCCCGACACCACTTCCATTCGCACAGAAGGCTTTCAGCATGCACAGCTCGATTTCGCGCGCCGTCGGCACGACGGCAGCCGCGGCGGGACTCGTCCTGCTCGCCTGCGGCACCGCCGCGGGTCATGTCACCGTGGACGCGCCCGGCGCGACCCAGGGCGGATACACCGTCGCCACCTTCCGGGTGCCTACCGAGTCCGACACGGCGAGCACCACGGCGCTCACCGTCACCCTGCCCGGTCTGAAATCCGCCAGGACCGAACCAATCCCTGGATGGTCGGCCAGGGTCGAACGGAACGAGAAGTCCCAGGTCACCGCCGTCACCTGGACCGCGGACCCCGGTGCGCCCGGCATTCCACCCGGTCAATTCCAGCGCTTCGCGGTGTCGCTCGGCCCGCTGCCCAAGCAGGATTCGGTCAGCTTCCCCGCCAAGCAGACCTACTCCGACGGCAAGGTGGTCAGCTGGGACCAGCCGGTCGGCAAGGACGGCGACGAGCCCGAACATCCGGCGCCGTCGGTGTCCCTCAGCGCGGGCGACGCGCACGGGGCAGACGGGCACAAAGTGGACAGCGAGGCCGCCGACGACGATGCCGACCACGCCGACGACACCGCTCGCTGGCTCGGCGGGATCGGCCTCGCGCTCGGCCTGCTCGGTGTCGCGCTCGGTCTCGGCACCGTGATCCGAGGGCGGCGCTCATGACCCGCCGTCTGCTCACCGCCATGGTGGCGGCCCTGTTCCTGTTCGGATTCGGTATCGCCGCGACGGGAGTCGCCGCCGCGCATTCCACGGCTACCGGCAGCGTTCCGGAGGACAACGCGACGGTGGACACCGGGCCGGCCCGAGTCAGCGTCACGTTCAACGAAGAGCTGCAACCCGGCTTTCCGTCGCTCACCGTCGTCGGCCCGGACGGCAACCTCTGGTCCAAGGGCGATCCGGTGGTCGAGGGCAAGACGGTCAGCGTGGCCGTCGGCGAGCTGGGCCCGGTCGGCGAGTACACCATCGCCTACCGGGTGACCTCGGCCGACGGCCACCCCGTCAGCGGCAAACGGCACTTCACGCTCAGCAAGCCCGGCAACGGCACGCCCGGACCGAAGCCGAACGCCAAAGCGGGCGAGCGCGCGGACGACTCCGGTGGGGTTCCGCTGTGGGTGATCGTCGCCGGCGCGATCGCGCTCTTCGGCGGCGGGCTCGCATTCGCGTTGTTCGGCGGCAGGAGCCGCAACCCGAAGCGGTGAACGACGTGAAGATCGGCGGCCGCGGTGCAGGACGGGCCGCCGACCATGCGCCCTGGCTCGCGCTGCTGCTCAGCCTCCCTTCCGGGCTGGCCGGCGTGGCGCTCGCGTGGGTCCTGATCGTGCCGGAGCCGCTGCCTGCGGAGGCGGTGGTTCGGGTGGTGGCCGACGGCGTCGGGGCGACTGCGCTCGGGTTGGCCGCGCTGCCGAGAATGGCGCCGCGGCTGCGGACGCCGTGGCGCTTGCTGGCCGTTCTCGCCGGGGTTTGGGCGATCGCCGAGTTCGCCGTACTGGTCTTCGAGGCGGCGGACGTGGTCGGCGTTCCGGTCGCCGACCTCGGCGCCGCGCAGTTCGGCACCTATCTGGTCGACGTCAGCGGCGGACAGGTCGGGATCGCGATCCTGATCGGCGTCGGCGCCGTTGCGGGCGGGTCCGCGCTGGCTTTCCGGCGGCCCGAATCCGCCTCGGGTGACCTGGTGCTGGTGTTCGCAGCGGTCGCGCTGGCCTTGCGCCCGATCACCGGGCACATGTCGCAGCAGGCATTCGGCTCGGTGCTCGCGGCGGTGCACGCGTTGGCGGCGGCCGCCTGGCTCGGTTTGCTGATCGCGCTCGCGCTGGTGGTCCGGACCCGCGGCGAGTGGGCGGTCGTGCTGCCCAGATATTCGGGGGTGGCGCTGCCCTTGGTGGTCACGGTGGCGGTGACCGGATTGCTGAACGGGCTCATCCGCGTCGGCGGGATCGTTCCGTTCGTCACGACCGGCTACGGCAGGATCTTGCTCGCCAAGACCGTGGTGCTGCTCGGGCTGCTCGCGCTCGGCTGGTGGTGGCGGCGCAGCTGGGTACCGCGGGCGGCAGGCCACCGGATGGGCGCGGACGCTTCGCTGCGCCGTGCGGTCGCCGAGGTGATCGTGATGGCGCTGGCATTCGGGCTGGCCGCGACGCTGGCAGTCACCGCATGAACCGGTGTCGCCCTGCCACCGTTAGGGTTTCCGTATGACCGAAGTGAAGATCGTCGAGGATTGCGTTGCCTCGGCGGAGTCCGCGTTCGCTTATGTGAACGACTACCAGAACCTCCCGCGCTTTCTCCACGGCGTCGAATCCTTCACACCGGTCAGCGAACAGACCGAAGGTGTCGGCGCCACCTTCGACGGGCGTATGAAGCTGGGACCCGCCTCGCTGAAGTCGCGAATCGAGGTGATCCGGTGGGAGAAGGACTACGCCATCGGGGTGAAGTCCATCAAGGGTTTCGAGATCGAGTCCACCTTCCTGTTCCACGCCAAGGGCGACGCTCTGTGCACCGTCGACGCGATCGTGGACTTCCGGGTGCCGGGCGGCCTGGCCGGGCGTGCACTCGGCAAGACCATCGAACCGTTCGTGAAGATCGCCGTGCAGCACACCACACACAACCTGGTGACGCAGATCGCCGCTTTCCACGCCGCGCGCTCTGTGTGATCCGCAGCGCCTGCGGCGCTGTGATCGCGGGCGACTGCGTGAGATCCCGGCCTGTTGGAGTGAGCGCGGTTGCGCGCGCGATATCGATGTCGGGATGCTGGA
>NZ_BDBA01000043.1 GCF_001612745.1 Nocardia amamiensis NBRC 102102
CGACACCCTCCTTCACCCAGCGGATCGGCTATGTCTGCGGCCGCACACTGCCGGACTCGATGTCCGATTGGGTGCGTGCGGACCTGGTCGGTCCCGGTGCGACGCGGCGCTACCTGGTGCGGTTCCTGGTGCCGGTGCTCCCGGTGCTCATGCTGTTCCTGCTGTTGCCGGGTCCGCTCTGGATGGGCTTGGCGATGATGGCGCTGCTGTATCTGCCGCTGATCTATTTCACGGTGGCGCTGCTGTACGTCTACCGGCGGCACCGGCTGATCAAGCATGGTCTCGACCCTGCTCTCGCGGACGCCGACGCCCGCCGCCGGGCCGAACGCGAACGCCTCGACTACGAACGCAGACATGGCCGAGCCTGAGCCGGGTCCACAAACTAGCGGTGACTTATACCACAGGCATAGCCTGGATGCATGAAAACCCCCACGATAAGGCAGCGGATCGCCTACGATCTCGGCCGCGAACTCCCCGAGGAGCTGCACGAGTGGGTCATTCACGACCTCGTCGGACACGGGGCCATGGAGCGATATCTCGTCCGGTTTCTCGGGCCTGCCATCCCGTTCTTCGCCTTGGTGCTGCTGTTCCCGGGGCCGCTACCCCTCAAGATCGGCTTGATCGTGATGATGATCGTGCCGCTGGTCGTCTTCACGGTCGCGCTCAGCTACGTCTGGCGCCGATTCCGCCTGGTCCAGCACGGCCTGAATCCGGAATTGGTCGATCACGGCAAGGTCACCGAACACGAGCGGGATCTATACGAACTGCGCTACGGCCACCGATAGCGGCCCGCGGACGCAAGCCGAGACGTACGTGCACTGAGTAGCCACGCACGGCAGCGCTCTACGTCCGAAACGAACACACCCCGCGAACATGCCGCGTCGCGGGCGCGGCAAAATAGCTACAGTGACCGAATCGCAGAATGTAATCGCCACTGCCGACCTGGCCGATGAGATCGGCCCGGAGATCCGCAGCTGCGACACGCAGTTCCTTCAGTTCGGCGGGCGCGCGGCGTTTTCCGGACGCATCACCACCATCCGCTGCTTCCAGGACAATCTGCTGGTGAAGCAGACGCTCGGCGAACCGGGCGAAGGCAAAGTGCTGGTGGTCGACGGCGGTGCGAGCGTGCACACCGCGCTGGTCGGCGACATCATCGCCGGACGCGGTGTCGACAACGGCTGGGCGGGCGTCATCGTGAACGGCGCGGTCCGCGACTCCGCCATCCTGCGCACCCTCGGCATCGGCATCAAGGCGCTGGGCACCAACCCGCGCAAGAGCACCCAGACCGGCAGCGGTGAGCGCGATGTGCCGGTCGAATTCGGCGGGGTCACCTTCGTCCCCGGCGAGATGCTCTACAGCGACCACGACGGCGTTGTCGTGCGCGCCGAAGACTGAATCGGCGGTCGCGTAGCAGACCGCCGCTGTCCAGGTCGCGGTCAGGCCGACACCCTGGCCCTGTGACCGGCGAGGGCGACCACGTCACCGACGTGCAATTGCCGTCCGCGACGTAGCTCGACCTCGTCGTTCACTCGCACCAATCCGGCGGCGATCACGATCTTTGCCTCCGAACCGGATTCGATCAGGTTGGCCAGTTTCAGAAACTGACCGAGCCGAATGACGTCGTCATCGATCGGCACATCGACTGGTTCTGACATGAGATAAATACTTACTCCGCCATCCCCACTCACCGGACAGCGCCCCGCACCTCCAGCGACTTATGAGCAACCGCCGACTTACGAGCACTGACACGCCGCGCCACAGGCGTGGCAAATCTGACACAGCTGCGTACACACTGGTTCCGTGACGTCCACGCAAGCCCCGCAACACATCGATACCGAACCGCCCCCGGACAGACCGGCCCCGCCGGTCCCGCACCGTGGGCACGGACGACTTTCGGAAGTGCCGCATATCGCGGGATCGACCCTCGGTGTGTTCGCCGTGCTGTGTTTTCTCTGGAGCCTTTCCCCGGGACTTCGTTTCCTGACCCAGGTGCCGCGCCGCTACATCGACGACTATTACTTCGACGCGCCGGACACCAATTTGATGTGGGCGCTGATCGTCGGATTGCTGGCGGGCGCGGTCGCCAGCCGGAAACGAATCGCCTGGTGGTTGCTCGTCGCTTATCTCGCGAGCTACACGGTCGGAAATATCCTCATCTTCACCGAGCAGGGCAATATCCACGCGCTGGTGGCTATGGTGCTGCATCTCGCGGTGATCGGCGTGCTCATCGCGGCGTGGCCGGAGTTCTACACCAAAGTGCGCCGCGGCGCGGGCTGGAAGGCGCTCGGTGTGCTGGTCGGCGGCTTGGCCGCCGGTGCGCTGCTCGGCTGGGGCCTGGTGGAGTTGTTCCCCGGCACCCTGCCGCCGGGCGTGCAGCGACCCGCCTGGGCGCTGTACCGGGTGACCGCGGCGGTACTGGCGGAAAACGAGCACTTCGACGGCCATCCGCGGCCGTTCGTCAACTTCCTGCTCGGCCTGTTCGGCGCCGTCGCGCTGCTCGCCGCCGTGATCATCCTGCTGCGTTCCCAGCGCGCGGCCAACGCGATGACCGGGACCGACGAGTCGGCGATCCGCGGGCTGCTGGAACGCTCGGACGTGGAGGATTCGCTCGGCTACTTCGCCACCCGCCGGGACAAGGCGGTGGTGTTCGCACCGAGCGGCAAGGCGGCCGTGACCTACCGGGTGGAGCTGGGCGTGTGCCTGGCCAGCGGCGACCCGATCGGCATCCGCGAGGCCTGGCCACAGGCGATCGATGCCTGGCTGCGCTTGGCCGACCGCTTCGGGTGGGCACCCGCGGTGATGGGCGCGAGCGAACTCGGCGCGACCGCGTATCGGCGCGCCGGCCTGTCCGTGCTGCGTCTCGGCGACGAGGCCATTGTGGACACCAGGAGTTTCTCGCTGGCAGGGCCGGAGATGAAGCCGGTGCGCCAGGCCGCGAACCGGCTGCGCAAGCATGGCGTGGGGGTGCGCATTCGCCGGCACCGCGATATCCCCGCCGAGGAGTTCCCCCAGATCATCACCCGCGCGGACAGCTGGCGCGACACCGAGACCGAGCGTGGGTTCTCCATGGCCCTCGGCCGATTGGGTGATCCGTTGGACGGCGATTGCCTGCTGGTCGAGGCGGTCGATCCGCAGGGCCGGGTGCTCGGCATGCTGTCGCTGGTCCCCTGGGGACGCACCGGTGTCTCCCTGGAGTTGATGCGCCGCGACCCCCAGGGCCCCAATGGCGTGATGGAGCTGATGATCTCGCAGCTCGCGCTGAACTCCGATCAGTTCGCCGTCACCAAGGTGTCGTTGAACTTCGCGGTGTTCCGCTCGGTGTTCGAGGAGGGCGGCCGGATCGGCGCCGGTCCCGTGCTGCGCTTGTGGCGCGGCGTGCTGTTGTTCTTCTCGCGCTGGTGGCAGCTGGAGGCGCTGTATCGCTCGAACGTCAAGTACCAGCCGCATTGGGCTCCCCGGTTCTTCGTGTTCGAAGAGCACAGGCATTTGCCGCGCGTCGCGGTGGCCAGCGCGCTGGCCGAGGGTTTCCTCCCACGGCTCGGCAAGGAGCCCGGCACGATGACGCACACCGGCGAGCACACCGCGGTGCCCGCGACGATGACGGGCCTGCACGCCGACGGCAGCGCACCGGAGATTGCGCAGGTGCCGGGCGGGGAGGAGCTTCCGCGCAGGCCCGAGCAGGTTCGCGTGCGCATGGACAAGCTTGCCCGCCTTGTCGATTCCGGCATCGATCCCTACCCGGTCGCCTACCCGCCGACGCACACCGTCGCCGAGGCGCGGCGTTCCCCGCGCGGCACCACGGTCCGGGTCTGCGGCAGGCTGCTGCGCATTCGCGACTACGGCGGCGTGATCTTCGCGGTGGTGCGGGACTGGACCGACGACATCCAATTGATGATCGATCGCGACCGGGTCGGCGCCGAACGCAGCGCCGAGTTCGGCGAGTTCTTCGACCTCGGCGACCTGATCGAGGTGAGCGGCCAGATCGGGCAGAGCAGGCGTGGTGAGCTGTCGCTGCTCGCGGCGGACTGGCGGATGCTGGGCAAGTGCCTGCACCCGTTGCCGGAAAAATGGAAAGGCCTGTCCGATCCCGAGGCCAGGGTGCGGCAGCGCTACGTCGACATGGCGATCAACACCGAGACGCGCGAGGTGCTGGCCAAACGCAGCGCGGTGGTGCGCTCGCTGCGGGATTCGTTGAACTCCTGGGGATTCCTGGAGATGGAGACACCGATCCTGCAACGAGTGCACGGCGGCGCCAACGCGACGCCGTTCGACACCCACATCAACGCCTACGACCTCGACCTCTACCTCCGTATCGCGCCCGAGCTGTACCTGAAGCGTTTGTGCGTCGGCGGTATGGAGAAGGTGTTCGAGATCGGACGGACCTTCCGCAACGAGGGCGTCGACTTCAGTCACAATCCCGAGTTCACCATCCTGGAGGCGTACGAGGCGCACAGCGATTACGAGCGGATGATGCACCTGTGCCGTCGGCTGATCCAGAACGCCGCGATCGCGGCGAACGGTGCGATGGCGGCGTTGCGGCCCACCGGGAACGGCGCGTTCGAGGAGGTGGACATCTCCGGCGAGTGGCGGGTGATGACGGTGCACACAGCGGTGTCCGAGGCGATCGGCACCGCGATCACGCCGGAGACCGGGGTCGAGGAACTGCGCGAGCTGTGCGACAAGGTCGACGTGCCCTATCAGCACGGCTGGGACGCGGGCCAAGTGGTGCTGGAGATGTATGAGCACCTGGTCGAGTCCCGCACCGAGGAACCGACGTTCTACATCGACTTCCCGACCTCGGTGTCCCCGCTCACCAGGCAGCATCGCAGCCTCCCCGGCGTCACCGAGCGCTGGGACCTGGTCGCGTGGGGCGTCGAGCTCGGCACCGCGTATAGCGAACTCACCGATCCGGTGGAGCAGCGGCGCAGGCTCACCGAGCAGTCGCTGCTCGCGGCGGGCGGCGACCCGGAGGCGATGGAGCTCGACGAGGACTTCCTGCAGGCGCTCGAACACGCGATGCCGCCGACCGGCGGGCTCGGGATGGGTGTGGACCGGATCGTCATGCTGATCACCGGACGAAGCATTCGTGAGACGCTGGCTTTCCCACTGGTGAAACCACGCTGAGCGCGTCTTCCCGGCGATCGGTTCTCATCCAGCGAATCGGGCGGCTACGCTTGGAAATTCGGCTCCGGGAGGAGGCCGATACACCGTAAGGGGTTTGATATGTACCTTGACCTGCTGGCCAACGCAAGTCTGCTGGACCACTCCGTGTGGGCGAGCCCGGACGTGTGGATGGGTTCGGCGACGGAACTCGCCGCCAAAAAGAAGAAGAGCAGCAGGGGCGGTCTGATCGTCGGCGCCATCTGCTGCCTGTTGGTCGTGGCGTTGATCGTCGTCGGTATCTACCTGCTGACCAAGCGGAAGAAGAACACCTGACGGCAGGCTTCGACGGCCCGGCTCGCGTGCGGCGAACCGGGCCGTTGTTCGTGCCGGGTAGCCCGACTCAGAGCCGGTCGATCTCGGTGAGGTCGATGTCGATATCGAACGGCACGGTCAGCTTCAGGCGATCGTGGTGAATTCCGGTGAGCGCGTACGCCTTGGTTGCCGGGTCCAGTTCGTAGACATAGACCACTGGGCGGCCATCCGCATTCTCGACCCGCCAGAAGTGAGCGATTTCTGCGCGGGCGTACAGCTGTGGTTTGCGCTCCCGGTCACGGGTACGTGATTCGGTGGACACTACCTCGACCGCCAATATGACGTCATCGGCCTGGTATGAGGTCAGCCCGGGACCGCCGTCGCGCTCAGCGTGGACCACGACCACGTCCGGTTCAGGACGCTGGTTCCGCTCGAGCGTCACGGTCATTTCCCGTCGCACCCGCAGATGCGCTGGGGCGAGCCGACGAAGCGCGAAGTTGAGCAGATCGATGACCAGAATGTGGAACTTGGCCTGCGGGCTCACGAAGACGAGGCTCCCGTCGATCAACTCGGTGTGCGGGGGAAGGTCGGGCAGGCGATCAAGATCCTCGGCAACGAACCCGCCCGGCGGCGGACGCAGCCACTGCGGAAACGGCTCGACGGTCATGCTTCGAGTATGTCACCCGCGTGTGGCCTGCCGCAGGGTCCGGATGCAACCGGTTGCAGGGCATCGGGCAGAGTGGGCGTGTGCAGTTGATCCTCGTTCGCCATGCTCAGCCGGTCCGGATATCGAACTCCGCAGGACCCGCGGATCCGGAGTTGTCCCCGCAGGGACTGGAGCAGTCCGAGCGGGTGCCTGCAGCGCTCGGGCATCATCGGATCTCCCGCGTGGTGAGCAGTCCGCAACGCAGGGCGCGGGAAACGGCGGCGCCGACCGCCGCGAAACTCGGTCTCGACGTGGAGATCGTCGACGACCTCGCCGAATACGATCGCGATCTGCCCGCCTATATCCCGATCGAAGACGCGAAGGTCGAATTCCGGGACGCGTACGAGCGGATCAAAGCCGGGGACTTCCCGTTGCAGGTCGATGGCGATGCCTTCAAAGCCAGAGTGCGCGCCGCCGTCGAAGACATTGTCGCCGGTGCGGGGCCAGAGGACACCGTCATCGTGTTCGCGCACGGCGGGGTGATCAATGTGACGCTGCAAGAGATCCTCGGACTGGAACGGCCACTGACGTTCCCCATCGACTACTGCTCGATCACCCGGATCCTCTTCTCCCGCAGCGGACGGCGTACAGCGGCAACGGTCAACGAGAACGGGCACGTGTGGGATCTCTTGCCGCGCAACGTCGCTCCGCGACCCTGACGCTTCACAGCCGATTGCCAGGACCATCGCACCGGCGTCCCAGCGACGGAATCTTCAATGGGACCGGTGAGCTACTCAATCTCCAAAACCGCTACGCCGCTACGGCGTCTCGCTCGGGTGACCGTAGCGGGCGCGCTGATCGCCCTCCCGCTCGCTGCTCTCGCCGGGACGGCATCCGCCGAAGCACCGGCCGGACCGGCCGACGGGGTCCACGTACAAGTCGTGGACGAACCAGAGCAGGGTGCCGATATCAATCGGCCCCGTCACTTCGAAAGACATGAAAGGCACGACGGCCCGTGCCCCGGGCCGGGTGACCACCCGTGGCGCGATGCACCGCCGCGGCAGTTCCACTTCCAGCAGAACTTGCCGCCGACCGGGTCGAGCTAGCCCGGCCGCCCGGGAAAACCGAAGGCCCACCTCCATATCCGGAGGTGGGCCTTGTGGTTTCCGCGATGGCTCAGGCCATGCCCGCGATCCAGTTGCGCATCCAGGAGATGGCGGTCTGGCCGCCGCCTACCTGGTAGCTGCCGTACACCGTGTGCGCCTGCGACTTGTAGAAGCGCTCGAGATCCTTGGCCCGCTGCTGGTTGGCCGAGTCGGTCAGCTGCGACTGCAGGGTCGGGACACCGCCGAGCGCCATCAGATCGCCGATGATGTTGCCCGCCTCGATCTGGTAGCGCCAGAGGTTGGCGGGGTTGGCGTCCGACGCCTGGGCGAGGAATCCGGCGAACCGTGTGACGAAGTCGTCGCTCGCGGTTGCGCAGTAGAGGTCGTCGACGGCGCAGATGGTGCGCGTGCGATCGCTGACCCAGCCGAAGCCGCCGACCCGGGGGCCGCCCGCGCCGGCTCCGGGAGCGAACGGGCCGACCTGGATGTCGGTGGGCGAACGACGTGGGTCGGAGATCAGGCCGACACCTGCGACGCGGTCGGGCGACACGACACCGAGCCCGGTGCCGATCTCCGCGGCGACGTCACCGGCCGCGTCCGCGCCCTGGCTGTAGCCGACGATCGCGATCTTGGTCGCGCCGCAGCGCTGCGCCATGCCCGCGATCAGCCCGCGCGCGTTGTCGACCGCCTCTTTCTTCGAGTTGCCGTAAACCTCACCTTCCCAAGGGAAGGCGGTGGCGGCATAGGTCACGTAGTCGACCTCCGCGGAGGACGGCAGACCTCGGGTGACGCCGGACAACATGCCCGGCTGCGGCGTCTTGTCGTGCCCGGTCTCCCAGGTACCCGGTATCGCCACCACATACAGGCTCGGGCAGCCGGGGGCCGCGCTCGCCGATCCACTGCCGAAAACCAAGCCGGACATCACCGTCGCGGACGCGCCCAGAGCCGCGACGACCTTCTTCCACTGCATACCGCTCCAAACCCTTGCCCTCGTCGAACTTCCCGCCGAGTTGCCGCGTCAATGCTGAACCCATCGGATGTCGTTCCAGTGCACGCCAAGTGAACACAAGTCACTCAGCCGGTTCGACCTGCACCGTCCAACGACATGTCAAGATCAGCCACACGCCGAAGATCACAATAAGGGCACAACCGCCGCAATGCCATTCGAAACCCGGAGTGTGTCGGATTTCCGACAGTCAGCGATGGGTGAGCGGTCGCGCATCGATCGCGAAAAGGCGCCTGTGGACGAGTTGTCCACAGGCGCCTTCGTTTCCGCTCCGGTAAGAGAGGGTCTAGCGCTGAGCCACCATGGTGGGGGTGATCGGCGCCGGGAGGGCGGTCTCGCCTTCCAGGTACCGGTCGACACCGGCGGCCGCGGCGCGGCCTTCGGCGATGGCCCAGACGATGAGCGACTGACCACGGCCCATGTCACCCGCGACGAAGACGCCGGGAACGTTGGTCGCCCAGTTCTTGTCGCGCTGCACGTTGCCGCGCTGGTCGTAGCCGACGCCGAGATCGTTCAGCAGGCCCGGCTTCTCGGGACCGACGAAGCCCATGGCCAGCAGCACCAGGTCGGCCTCTAGCGTGAAGTCGGTGCCATCGACCTTCTCGAAACGGCCGTTGACCATCGTGACCTCGTGCGCCTCCAAGCCGGTCACCTTGCCGTCCGCGCCGACGAAGCGCTCGGTGTTCACCGAGAACACCCGCTCGCCGCCCTCCTCGTGCGCCGAGGAAACCCGGTACATCAGCGGGTAGGTCGGCCACGGGGTCGAGGCGGCCCGCTCCTCCGGCGGACGCGGCATGATCTCGAACTGGTGCACGCTGGCCGCGCCCTGCCGGTGCGAGGTGCCCAGGCAGTCCGCGCCGGTGTCGCCACCGCCGATGATGACGACCTTCTTGTCCTTCGCGTGGATGGGCGGCAGGCCGTCGGCATCGGTGACGTCGTCGCCGAGCTGCACCCGGTTGGCCCACGGCAGGAAATCCATCGCCTGGTGGATGCCGTCCAGGTCGCGACCGGGGATCGGCAGGTCACGGGCAACGGTGGCGCCACCGGCGAGCACGATCGCGTCGTACTGCTCGCGCAACTGCTCGGCGGTGATGTCCACGCCCACGTTCACGCCGGTCTTGAAGATGGTGCCCTCGGCCTCCATCTGCGCGAGACGGCGGTCGATGAAGCGCTTCTCCATCTTGAATTCCGGGATGCCGTAGCGCAGCAGACCGCCGATGCGGTCGGCGCGCTCGAACACGGTCACGGTGTGACCGGCGCGGGTCAGCTGCTGCGCCGCGGCCAGGCCGGCCGGGCCGGAACCGACGACGGCGATCTTCTTGCCGGTGATGCGGGTCGGGTAGACCGGGGTCACCCAGCCCTCGTCGAAGGCGTTCTCGATGATCTCGACCTCGACCTGCTTGATCGTCACCGGATCCTGGTTGATGCCGAGCACACAGGACGCCTCGCACGGCGCCGGGCACAACCGCCCGGTGAACTCCGGGAAGTTGTTGGTCGCGTGCAGCCGGTCGATGCCTTCCCGCCAGCGGTCCTTGTAGACCAGGTCGTTCCACTCGGGGATCAGGTTCCCCAGCGGGCAGCCGTTGTGGCAGAACGGGATACCGCAGTCCATGCACCGGCTGGCCTGGGTGCGTAGGGTCTGGTGGGAGAAGTTCTCCTGGTAGACCTCTTTCCAGTCCATCAGGCGCAGCGGAACCGGTCGCCGCTTCGGCAGTTCCCGAGAAGTGTGCTTCAGAAAACCCTGGGGGTCAGCCACGTGCGGCCCCCGAATGGTCACAGCGCTTCGTCCACGTCATCGCTAAAACTTCCTTCTCAGCCACGTGCGGCCTCCATAATCGCTTCGTCCACGTCCTTGCCGCTCTTCTCAGCTTCGGAGATGGCGAGCAAAACTTTCTTGTACTCCCGCGGCATGACCTTGACGAAGTGGTTCACCTGCTGCGACCAATCGCTCAGAATGCGATCGGCGACCGGGGAACCCGTCTGGTCACGGTGCTGGGTGATGATGTCGTGCAGCCAGGTGAAGTCGTCACCGGCCAACTGCTCGACGGCGTCGGCCTGCTCGGGGTTGAGCTTGGACGCGAAGGTGCCGTTCGGGTCGAAGACGAACGCAACGCCGCCGGACATACCGGCGCCGAAGTTGCGGCCGGTCTCGCCGAGGATGACCACACGACCACCGGTCATGTACTCACAACCGTGGTCGCCGACGCCCTCGACCACCGCGGTGGCGCCGGAGTTGCGCACGGCGAACCGCTCGCCGACCACACCGCTGAGGAACACCTGCCCGCTGGTCGCGCCGAACAGGATCACGTTGCCCGCGATGATGTTCTGCTCCGCGACGAACTCGCCGGGCGCGTTCAGCGACGGGCGCACCACGAGGCGGCCGCCGGAAAGGCCCTTGCCGACATAGTCGTTCGCGTCACCCTGCACGCGCAGCGTGATGCCTGCGGGCACGAAGGCGCCGAAGCTGTTGCCCGCCGAGCCGGTGAAGGTGATGTCGACGGTGTCGTCGGGCAGGCCTGCGCCGCCGTAGAGCTTGGTCACCTCGTGGCCGAGCATGGTGCCGACGGTGCGGTTCACGTTCGTGATCTTGGTCTCGAACTTCACCGCCTGCCCGCGCTCCAGTGCGTCCCGGCTCTGCGTGATCAGCTGCTGGTCCAGCGCCTTGTCCAGGCCGTGGTCCTGGGCTTTGGTGCAGCGGCGGTCCTGGTACATGAATGCCGTCTCGACGTCGTCGAGGATCGGCGACAGGTCCAGCTTGCTGGCCTTCCAGTGCTGCTTGGCCCGCGAGGTGTCGAGCAGATCGACGCGCCCGATGGCCTCGTCCAGGCTTCGGAAGCCGAGCTGCGCCAGCAGTTCCCTGACCTCTTCGGCGATGAACAGGAAGAAGTTCTCGACGAATTCCGGCTTGCCGGTGAAGCGTTCGCGCAGCACCGGGTTCTGCGTCGCGACGCCGACCGGGCAGGTGTCCAGATGGCAGACGCGCATCATGATGCAGCCCGAGACCACCAGCGGCGCGGTGGCGAAGCCGTACTCCTCGGCGCCGAGCAGCGCGGCGATCACCACGTCACGACCGGTCTTCATCTGGCCGTCGACCTGCACCACGATGCGGTCGCGCAGGCCGTTGAGCAGCAACGTCTGCTGGGTCTCGGCCAGGCCGAGTTCCCAGGGACCGCCCGCGTGCTTGAGCGAGGTCAGCGGCGAGGCGCCGGTGCCGCCGTCGTGACCGGAGATCAGCACCACGTCCGCGTGCGCCTTGGAGACGCCAGCAGCGACGGTGCCGACGCCCGGCTCGGCGACCAGCTTCACGTGGATGCGCGCCTGCGGGTTCGCGTTCTTCAGGTCATGGATCAGCTGCGCCAGATCCTCGATCGAGTAGATGTCGTGGTGCGGCGGCGGCGAGATCAGGCCGACGCCCGGCGTCGAGTGCCGTACCTCGGCGACCCACGGGTACACCTTGTGCGCGGGCAGCTGGCCGCCCTCACCGGGCTTCGCGCCCTGCGCCATCTTGATCTGGATGTCGGTGCAGTTGGTCAGGTAGTGCGCGGTCACGCCGAAGCGGCCGGAGGCCACCTGCTTGATCGCGCTGCGCCGCCAGTCGCCGTTCTCCTCCGGCTCGAAGCGCGACGGCGACTCGCCGCCCTCACCCGAGTTCGACCGTCCGCCGAGGCGGTTCATCGCGATCGCCAGGGTCTCGTGCGCCTCCGCCGAGATGGAGCCGTAGCTCATCGCGCCGGTGGAGAACCGCTTCACGATCTCCGACGCGGGCTCGACCTCCTCGATCGGGATCGGGGAGCGCGCATCGTTCTTGAACTTGAACAGGCCGCGCAGCGACGCGAGCCGCTCGGACTGGTCGTCGACCAGCTTGGTGTACTCCTTGAAGATCGAGTACTGGCCGGAGCGGGTTGCGTGCTGCAGCTTGAACACCGTGTCCGGGTTGAACAGGTGGTATTCGCCTTCGCGCCGCCACTGGTACTCACCGCCGACCTCGAGCTCGCGGTGCGCACGCTCGTTGCGGTTCTCCAGGAACGCGACCAGGTGCCGCTGGGCGACCTCGTCGGCGATCTCGTCCAGACCGATGCCGTCCAGGTGCGAGCGCAGGCCGGTGAAGTACTCGTCCACCAGTTCCTGCGACAGGCCGATCACCTGGAAGAGCTGGGCGCCGTTGTAGGAGGCCAGGGTGGAGATGCCCATCTTGGACATCACCTTCAGCACGCCCTTGCCCGCCGCCTTGTTGTAGTTCGCGACCGCCTTGCGGTAGTCGGCGGCCAGGTCGCCGGTGCTGCCCGGCATCTCCAGCGCGCCGCGCTCGAGCATGTCCTCGATGGTCTCGAAGGCCATGTACGGGTTGATCGCGGCGGCGCCGAAGCCGACCAGCATGGCCATGTGGTGCACCTCGCGGGCGTCACCGGCCTCCACGACAAGGCCGACCATGGTGCGGGTACGTTCGCGCACCAGGTGGTGGTGCACCGAGGAGGTCAGCAGCAGCGACGGGATCGGCGCCAGCTTCTCGTTGGACTCGCGGTCGGACAGCACGATGATCCGCGCTCCGCCGTCGATGGCGGCCGACACCTGGGTGTTGATCGCCTCGAGCGCCTTGCGCAGGCCCTTGCCGCCCTTCTTCACCGGGTACAGACCGCGCACGACCACCGAGCGCAACTCGGGGTGCGAACCGTCGTCGTTGATGTGCACGAGCTTGGCCAGCTCGTCGTTGTCCAGGATCGGCTGCTCGAGCGCGATCTGGTTGCACGACTCCGGTCCCGGGTGCAGCAGGTCGGCCTCCGGGCCGATATTGCGCTTGAGGCTGGTCACCACCTCTTCCCGGATCGCGTCCAGCGGCGGGTTGGTGACCTGCGCGAACAGCTGGGAGAAGTAATCGAACAGCAGGCGCGGACGGCTGGACAGCACCGCGATCGGGGTGTCGGTGCCCATCGAGCCGAGCGCTTCGAGGCCGGTCCTGGCCATCGGCGAGATCAGCAGGTTGAGCTCTTCGGTGGTGTATCCGAAGATCTGCTGGCGGATCAGCACGCGATCGTGCGACATGTGCACGTGCGGACGGTCGGGCAGGTCGGCGAGGCGGGACACGCCCTTGTCGAGCCACTCCTGGTACGGGTGCTCGGCGGCGAGCTGGGTCTTGACCTCGTCGTCGCCGACGATGCGGCCCTGGGCGGTGTCGACCAGGAACATGCGGCCCGGCTGCAGGCGCGCCTTCTTGACCACCTTGGACGGGTCGATGTCGAGCACGCCGACCTCGGAGGCCATCACGACCAAGCCGTCGTCGGTCACCCAGATGCGGCTGGGGCGCAGGCCGTTGCGGTCGAGCACGGCGCCGATGACGGTGCCGTCGGTGAAGCACACCGACGCCGGGCCGTCCCACGGCTCCATCAGCATCGAGTGGTACTCGTAGAAGGCCCGCCGCTGCGGGTCCATGTTGTCGTTGCGTTCCCATGCCTCGGGAATCATCATCAGCACGGCGTGCGGCAGGCTGCGGCCGCCGAGGTGCAGCAGTTCCAGCACCTCGTCGAACCGGGCGGTGTCGCTTGCCCCCGGGGTACAGACCGGGAAGATCTTCTCCAGCCGGTTCTTGCCCGCGGAGTCGGTGCCGAAGACGTCGCTGCGCAGCAGCGCCTCACGGGCGCGCATCCAGTTCTCGTTGCCGGTGACGGTGTTGATCTCACCGTTGTGCGCGACGCGGCGGAACGGGTGCGCCAGCGGCCAGGACGGGAAGGTGTTGGTGGAGAAGCGGGAGTGCACGATGCCCAGCGCGCTCTCCACCCGGGAGTCCTGCAGGTCCAGGTAGAACGCGCGCAGCTGCGGCGTGGTGAACATGCCCTTGTAGCAGAAGGTCTGCCCGGACAGGCTCGGGAAGTAGACCGATTCCTTGCCGACCGCGCCCTCACCCGCACCGGCCGACCCGAGTTCGTGCTCGACTCGCTTGCGCACCACGTAGGCGCGACGCTCCAGATCCATACCCGACAGCGGTTCGGAAGCGTTCTTCGGCGAGGCGATGAAGATCTGCCGGAAGGTCGGCATGGCGTCACGCGAGAGTGCGCCGAGCGACGACTCGTCGATCGGGACCTCGCGCCAGCCAAGGACCTCGAGGCCCTCTTCCTTGACGATCTTCTCCACGCCGTAGGCGGCGCGCGCGGCTTCGCGACGGGCCTGCGGGAGGAAGGCGATACCGGAGGCGTAGGAGCCCTCCGGCGGCAACTCGAAGTCCACGATGGCGCGGAAGAAGCGGTCGGGAACCTGGATCAGGATGCCCGCGCCGTCACCACTGTTGGGCTCGGCGCCGGCGGCACCACGGTGCTCCAGGTTCAACAGAGCCGTAATAGCCTTGTCGACGATGTCACGGCTGCGGCGGCCGTGCATGTCGACGACGAATGCGACGCCGCAGGCGTCGTGCTCGTTCGCCGGGTCGTAGAGACCGATGGGTCCAGGTGACCTGTGGCCAGGAAGTTGCGTCATGCCTCTGCCTTCAAGAAAGTCGGCCTTCGAAGAAAAACAGCCTTTCGTCGAACGCCTCCGTACAAGACTGCGCCCGTACGTTCCGAAGCCAGCCGCGCTGATGGTCTTCGGCGTGCAGTCAGGTCTGCAGTTGTCTCCACCCGCTTCTGTGACGTAGTGGGTGCCCTTCGGTAACGGATCCCTAACAAGATCCTTACCTCCGAGCGGGGTCTCGCCCGCTACGCTGAGCACCTGCTAGGGGCTGCCCGAGCGGGCGATTGCCGAACATTCTGTGTTCGGCGTAAGAGCAAACGATAAGTCAGGTCCAGGGCCCAACCAACTTAGGTTTCGCTAATAACCGGGTTTAGCTGGGCTTCTGCATTGGGTCCTCCACGTGTGCGCGTCGTCCAGTGTAAAGCAGCGAGTAGGGTGCGATCGATCCCCGTGGCACCGGGTGCCAGCAGGGAAGAACCGGCGTGCAGCACCGGCCCGAAACCTCCGCGCAACACCGGGAACCCGCCCTCACCTGCGTCGAAGAAGATTTCCCCGGACCGGGCCGGACAAAACCAAGCGGCAGCGGCTAACTCGGCGATCGAGCCGCTGAGATGTTTCCTACACCGGCGTGACAAGCCGCGAATGTGATCCGACCGTCCGGACTCTTTTGCCCACTGTGGAGTTCAGCACATTCGCAGCAAATAACGTGGAGTGTTGTTGGACACACTTTCCGAGCGTAGGCACGGCGGCTGTTCAGGCCGGGCAGAGCACGATCGCGGCACGGACCAGCGCGGCTTGGTGCAAGGCATCCATCCGGCCGGTGACGAACACACCGAAGACGCTGCGCGCCAACCGTTCCGCGCAATCCGGCGCGGTCAGCTCGGCTCGGTGGGCGGCCAACTGGTCGAGGATTTCGACGTTCACCCGGTCGATGACCGGACGCACGGACGCGAGACCGGCGGGGTCACTCGGCGCCGCGGCCGGGTCGAAGCGCCACCGCAGGATCAGGCCGCGCTGCACCGTCTTGTTCGCCTCGATCTGACCGAAGAACACCTGCCGTACCCAGTTCTCCGGCAGCTCACGGCCATTGCCGAGGCGGGCCATCGCGTCGTAGACCTCGGACTCACGGACGGGATCGTCGATGGTCGGCTCGATGCCGCGCTCGCCTGCCGCCGCCCACTTCGCCGCGGCCACCGCGTCGGCCGTGTCCAGCCGCTCGACGACCAGCGCGACCAACCGGTCCAGCGATCCGTCGGCCGGAGACGCGCCCGCGCTAGCCGGCCACATGAGCAGCGCCGCCGCGAATATCGTCACCACGACTCCACGCATGCCGGGACCTCCTGGGATCGCTCACCACTGCGCCAGGGTAGGCGTATTCAGCCACGGCGGTCCCGGCGGCGCTCGATGATCTGTGAGCCTGGACACATCCGGCCTCCCCTGCTCGCTGAGTCGGCCGAGGGCCTGTCACGCTGTCACAACGAATCCGTGACAGTTTCGTCGCGCGCCCGCGAAAGCGCCTGGGACGTAGAGGATGTGCCTTCCCATGACCGTCACCGGCTTGTTCACCTGGCTCGGCGGGGGCCGGACCAGCGAAATCACCGATCGCCACGAGCGGGGCGGTTACGCCGTTACCGGCGCGGTCGTGCTGTTGTTCGCGGCGATCTCCGGTGCGGTCAGCGGCCTGGCCGCGGCCTCGACGGGCGTGTGGCCGCTGTGGGCGACGTTGGCGGCGGCACTCGTGGTCGCGGCGCTGACCGGCGCGCTCGCGCGTGCCGTGGCGACTGCCCGGCCGAGCGGAGGGCCGGATCGGCTCGGGCTGATCATGCGCGTCACGGTCGCCGTGCTGGCGGGCGGATTGATGGCCGAACTGGCCGCGGTCGTAGTCTTCGGCGCGTCCGTCGACCGGGTGCTGGATGACCGGGCTCAGCGGTCGGTGGATTCGGCCGCGCAGGTGGTCGCGGCGCAGAGCGAACTGGACCGGGCGAAGGCCGACCGGGCCGCGCTCGACCGGTCGATCGTCCAAGCGCAGACGGATATCGATCGTGCGTTGGTGATCGCCCGCTGCGAGTACAACCCGACTCCCGAGTGCCCGCAGACCAGGATCACCGGCGTACCCGGTCGCGGGCCGGAGGCGCAGACGGCCAACGACATGCTCGACGACGCCCGCAAGCAGCTCGCCGCCGCACAGGGCCGGGTCGACGCGGCCGACCGCCGGATCACCGACGACCAGAACGCCCTTTCCGCCGCACGGACCTCCGCCTTCGACGCCGCCGACCGCGGCCTCGGCGGGCGCTGGCAGGCGATGAACGACTACACCGTGCGCGAAGCGTTGCCGCTGCGCATTCTCATCATCGTGGCATTCGTCGCGCTCGCTTTGCTGCCGCTGGTCCTGCGCTGGTGGCGCGGGGAGACCTCGTTCGACCGGCACAACGCGGCGCGGGCCGTACACGATCGCGCGGAGCGCGAAGCCGACACGGCCATCGCGGTCAAGCAGGCCGAGGTACGCGCCGAAGCCGAGACCCTGCGCGCCGAGCAGCAGCTCACGGCCGCCCGCCTCGCCGTCGAGGCGGACACGGCCATCGACCGGGAGCTGCAGCGCACCCGCATCATCGCGGCCATCGGCGGCATCGAGATCGGTATCACCGAACCGCCGCGCCGCCCCGAACTTCCCGCCGCCGCGGCGGACGATCGAAAGGACAGCGCCATGCCGCACGAGGTGACGCCGAACCTACCGGCCCCGGTGACCGCGAGCCCGTCCGCGCCCGCCGTCGCGCCACCACCCGCCCCGCAGAGCGGCGGTATCGAGCTGCCGCTGATCGGCACGGTGCCGTTCACCGACACCGCGGCGCGCCTCATCCGGCCGCTGGTTCCGTCCTTCGTCGCCAACGCCATCGACACCGCGACGCACCCGCTGCGCACCGCGCGGCAGGCATTCGAGGAGGTCGAGGAGATCACCTTCACACTGCGCCGCACCCGCAAGGTGACCATCGACGGCCAGACCTCGCACCCGCAGGCCGTGAGCGCTCCGGTCGGGTACCAGCTCCAGCCCGGCTCGCCCGAGGTCGCGCACGCCCAGCACATCGCCGCCACGGTCGTCGACGCCGACTATTCGGCGCCCAACACGCCGCGCTACTCCCTTCCCCCTACCGGCGCGGCGGGCTACGGCCTGCCCACCAGCGCCAGCCGGGAAGAACTCCCCGGCCACCACCACGCCGAACTTCCCGAGTCGAACCGCCGCGAACTTCCGCCCGGCCGGTGATCCGCGGCGGCACAGCGAGCCGATAGCTCCGCAGGCTGGACTCCGACCGGGTAGCCCGCCGAGACTGGCTTGTAAGGCCGCTGACCGCATCCGCCAAGCGATCCTCGCGGGCGCGCCTTCCGGGTGCACCGTTGCGCGAAGTCGAACTCGCCGCCGCCCTGGGCGTCAGCCGCAAGTCGGTTCGGGCAGGTTTGAGCTACGGAGCAGGAAGGACTCATCCGGAGCGCGTGGCTCCCGGCACCAGCGCCATCGAGGCCGAGTCGAGACGCCCTGGTCCGGCGGGCGGCCGAAAACGGACGAGGCGCGTCGGGGCCACTACTGCTCCCCACAGCGCCGCAATTCGCACACCGTGGTGAGCTGATGCGAACCCGTCACCCGCGGGCGCCGCGCAAGCGGAACGCCACGGCGGCGGCGAGCAGCAGGATCGACATGGTGCCGATGGCCGCGAAGTGGATGCCGGAGACGAACGCCTCGTGCACCGAGACGAGGAACGCGTTACCGGCGGTCTCTGGCAGCTCACGGGCGAAGGCCGTGGCGGCCCCGAGGGATTCGGTGGCGGCGTCCGCTCGAGCGCCCGGCACGTGGGTCAGGTCGAGACCGTTGCGGAAGATCGCCATCACCACGCTGCCCAACACGGCGACGCCCAGCGCGATGCCGGTCTCATACGCGGTCTCCGACACGGCGGCGGCCGCGCCCGCCCGCTCCGGCGGCGCCGAGCTCACCACCAGGTCCGACGAAACGGTCAACGCCACCCCCACACCCGCCCCCACGAAGAGAAAACCGAGGACGAACGGCGTCATGCTGGTGGCCGCGTCCGCGCCGAGCCAACCGAACAGCGCCGCACCGAGCGCCGCCGTGCTGAGCGCGCCGCCGAGCACCACGCCCGGCCGCAGGCGCCGCACCAGCCATGCCGCGACGAGGGAGGCGATCATGCTGGCCAGCAGGCCGGGCAGCAACAACAACCCGGCCTGCATCGGCGAGCGCCCGAGCACCAGCTGTAGGTACTGCGAACCGAAGAACAGCACACCCGCCAGCGCGAAGACCGCGAGGAGGTTGGTCAGCACCGCCGTACGGAACTTGGGCAGGGCGAACAGCGCCAAGTCCAGCATGGGGTGCGCCAGCCCCCGCTGCCTGCGTACGAACCACACGCCCGCCAGCGCACCGATCGCACCGATCGCGGCCGGACCGAGGCTGGGCCCGTGTGCCGCGAACTCCTTCACCGCGTACACGAGCGGGACCAGCGCGAGCATCGACAGCACCGCGCTGGGCAGGTCGAAGCGGCCCGGCCGCGGATCACGCGATTCCGGGATCAGCACCGGCCCCAGAACCAGAAGAACCAGCATGACCGGGAGGTTCACCAGGAACACCGACCCCCACCAGTAGTGCTCCAGCAGCCAGCCACCGAGCAACGGTCCCGCCGCCGCGCCGCCGCCCGCCATCGCGCTCCACACCGCGATGGCGACCGTCCGCTGTCGCGGATCGAGGAACATCGACCGGATCAGGCCCAGTGTCGCGGGCATCAGCGTCGCTCCCGCGACACCCTGCAGCACGCGCGCCGCGATCAGCATCTCCGGCGTGGCCGCCCAGGCAGCCAGTATCGAGGCGACGCCGAATCCGGCCGCGCCGAGCAACAGCAGCCTGCGCCGCCCGATCCGGTCGCCGAGGTTGCCCATCACGACAAGCAACCCGGCCAGGACGAACGAATAGACGTCGATGATCCACAGCAGTTGCGGCGTGGTGGGTGCGAGGTCTGCGCTGATGGCCGGCACGGCCAGGTCGAGCACCGTCGCATCCACAGCGAGCAGCAGCAGGGCGAGCGCGAGCACCGACAGTCCCGCCCAGTCGCGCGCGCCGGCGCGCTGCAGGGTGGGCGCATGAGTCTGGGTGGTCATTGCCTTCTCGACTTCCGTCGTCCGTTCCTTACCGTCCAGACGGTATAGTACAGACATTACCGTCCAGACGGTATAGTCACCGGCGTGACGGCTCACACCCGCGACCGCATCCTGGACGCGCTCGAAACCCTGCTGCTGGACAAAGGCATGTCGCACGTGACGCTGGAGAATGTCGCGTCCACCGCGGGCGTGTCCAAGGGCGGCCTGCTCTACCACTTCAAGAGCAAGGACGCGCTGCTCGCGGGCCTGGTCCGCAGGCTGTCCGAGCGCGCGACCGAGCAGCTGGACACCGCTGTCGCCAAGGGCGGCACGATCGCCGAGTGGTACCTCCAGACGCCGAACCCGGACAACGCCGCGGAGGCGGTGGAACTCGCGGTCTACCGGTCCATGCTCGCGACCATGCGGACCATCGACGCCACCCCGGAACCCGATGAGGTGCAGCAGGCACTGGTCGAGATGATGAACTCGTGGTCGGACGGATTGGACGAGGAGATCGCCGACCCGGTGCGAGCCGACATCATCCGGCTGGTCGGCGACGGCGTGTATCTGCGCGCCCTGCTCGGTCTTCCTGCCATCGACCCGACTCGTTACGGTCAGGTGGTGCAGCGCCTCCTGCAGCGCTGACAGTTAGACTCGGCCCGTGCTGCCAGCCGCCGAACCGGCCGGCGCCGTCGGGGCGGGAACAGATCCGGTACCGGGGTTTCCTGGAACGACGGTGCCGATCCGACCGCTGAGTTTCCGCGAACTGCTCGATCTGCCGTTCGCCCTGATCCAGGCGAACATTCGCGCCCTGGCCAGGTTGAGCCTGGTCGGCTTGCTCGCCGCCGAGACGGTCGTCGTCGCGGTGACCGCAGGCGTCTCAGGGCTGACCGACGGCTCCGACGCGGGCACCGCCTTGGCCGCGATTCTGTCGACCGCCGCCTGCGCGTGGGTGCTGCGGTTCGCGTTGCGCGGGACGACCGTGGCGCTCGGACTCGCGACCGTAGGCGGCGCCCCGATCGGCTGGCGCACCGCGCTGGGCAGGTGCGCTGCGATATTCGGTCCCCTGCTGGTGTTCCAACTGTTGTTCACCTCGGTGGGTGTGGCTGTGATCGCGCTGAGCAGCCCGTTGATCCTGACGCTTCCGCTGGCATTGCTCTGGCTCGGCTGGCTGCGGGCGCGCCGTTGGATCACGGTTCCGATTCTGTTCGTCGAGCGAACCTCGCATCGCGACGGCGTCGCGCGCGCGAAACTGCTCGCCGAGGGCGCCGAGTGGCCGACGACCGGACTGTGGATAGCCCAGCGCGCTCTGTTCGGGCTGCTCGCGGTGCCGTTGCTGGCCATCCCGCTGTTCGTCACAGACTTCTCCGGCACCCATCGGTGGCCGGTGATCATCCTGACCACCGCCGCCGTGCTGCTGGTGACGGCGTTCGGCGAGGTGGTCGAGGCATCGTCGCGGGTGGTGTGCTACCTCGACCGCCGTTGCCGCAGGGAGGGATTGGATATCCGCATCCCCACACGGGAGACGCGATGAACGACCCTCGGCCGCCCGGCACCCCTCGCCTCGGCTCCGCCGCCGACCATCGGGCGGCCGCTGAATCGGCGGCGCAGCGCCGGGATTTCGACACCGCCCTGCGCGAACGCTTCCGTGCGGTGCTGCGCGGCTTGGAACAGCATGGTGTGCTGGAAGTCCGGCGCTCGCGCACCGCGCGGGAGACCGCCGACGACGTGACGACCGCGCTGCCGCTGGAGGCCGCCACCGAACTCCAGCCTGCCGCACACAGTTTCGACGAGGTGGTATACGGCGGACGCCGCGCAGGAGAAGACGAATACCGCAGACTCGAATACGCCGACCGGTTCTCCGCCGCCGCGCCGCCACCCGCATCGGAGCCGACCGAGATCGAGGCGAAGGAGCGGCCACCGCGCACCAGAAAGCAACTCCCGCCACTCCCGAAGCTACTGCGCAGTCCGAAATTCTGGGCCGCACTTGCCGCCACCGCCGCATTGCTGCTGCTGGTCTACGGCGCACTGCAATCCTGCGGTGCGCCGACCGCGCCGCAACCGAAACCACCACCGGATCTGCCCGACGTCCCGCCGCCGGACGATACCTACGACCCGCCGGGCTTCGGAGCGGGCGACGATCCGATCTGGGATCGACTGCCCGCACCGGTCTTCTACGGCGGAGTGCAGTTTCTGATCGCCGCCGCACTGGTGGTGTGGTGGCGCGCGCTGCGGCGGGGCGCTCTGGTGCGGGAGCCGCGCCCGGTGGAAGTCGCGGCGAACGAATTGCTCGCCGGCCAGGCTGCGCTGTACCGGCGCTCGAAGGACCACGACCACGTCGCAGGAAAGCTGCGAGCGGCGACCATGCGCCGCATCCGCACACCGCTTGGCGTCACCGCCGACACTCCGCCGGACCGGATCGTCAGCGCGGTCGCCGCACGTATCCGAGCCGACCCAGCGCAGATCGCGGCCGCGCTGTTCGGCCCGGTGCCCGACCCGGACACCCTGCAGGTGGTGGCCGCTCAGCTCGAATGGATCGAATCGGAGATCGGATGAGGCAGCATCACCCAGCCCCTGTCCGGCCGACGGCGTGCGGGAACGCCCGCGAACCACAGGAGGTCGAATGACCAGCATCGATACCGCCCCCACGGCCGAGGAAGCGCTCGCCGCGTTCCACGCGCTGCGCGCCGAGATCGGCAAGGCGGTGGTCGGCAACGACAACGCGGTCATGTACCTGGTGCTCGCGCTGCTGTGCCGCGGCCACGTGCTGCTCGAGGGCGTGCCCGGCGTGGCGAAGACGCTGCTGGTGCGGGCACTGGCCACGGCGCTGGATCTGGACCACGCGCGTGTGCAGTTCACCCCGGACCTGATGCCAGGCGACGTCACCGGCTCGCAGATCTACGACCCGCACTCGGCGGAGTTCACCTTCCGGCACGGCCCGGTGTTCACCAATCTGCTGCTCGCCGACGAGATCAACCGCACTCCGCCGAAAACCCAGTCCGCGCTGCTGGAATCAATGGAGGAGCGGCAGGTCTCGGTGGACGGGAAGCCGCAGCCGCTGCCCGACCCGTTCGTCGTGGTCGCCACGCAGAATCCGATCGAGCAGGAGGGCACCTACCCGCTGCCGGAAGCCCAGCTGGACCGGTTTCTGTTCAAGGTGGACATCCACCTGCCCGGCCGCGATGACGAATTCCGCATCCTGCAACGCCACGCCGCCGGGTTCGATCCGCGTGACCTGAGCGCCGCGGGACTGCGTCCCGTGGCGGGCCCCGCGCACATCGCCGCCGCCCGCGCCGCGATCACGACGATGACGATCAGCCCGGAGGTGCTCGCCTACACCGTCGACGTCTCCCGGGCGACCCGCACCTCCCCCGCCGTGCAGCACGGTGCCTCCACCCGAGGCGCGACCGCGCTGATGGCGGCCTCACGCGCGTTCGCCTGGCTCAACGGCCGCGGTTTCGTCACACCGGACGACGTGAAGTCCGTCGCGGTCGCCGTGCTGCGGCACCGCCTGCACCTGCGCCCGGAAGCCGAGCTGGACGGGGTGACCACCGAGGGCGTGATGTCCTCGCTGCTGCTGTCGGTTCCGGTTCCGGTGTAGCGATGGTCGTCACCGGTCGGCTGGCCGCCGCGGCAGGAGTGTCGGGCCTGTTGGTCATCTTGGTCGTGCCCTCCCTGCTCGGGGTCGTCGTGCTGACCTGCGCGCTGGCCGCCGCAGTGCTCCTCGATCTCGCCGCGGTGGGCCGGGCGCGGGATCTGACGCTGTCCCGGCAAGCACTGACCACGGTGCGACTCGGACGCTCCACCGAGGTCGAGCTCGTCGCGGTGAACACCGGGCCGCGGGTGCTGCGCGGCATCGTGTGGGACGACTGGCCCGGCAGCGCACGCGCCGTAAACCGCGCACACGCGCTGGATCTGGCGCCCGCCACCTTGGTCCGGTTCCGCACCACGCTCACACCGACCCACCGCGGTGATCGAGTCGCGGGACCGGTCACCGTGCGGCTGCTCGGCCCGCTCGGATTGGCGGGCAGGCAGACCAGGCACAACGTGCCTGCCCGGGTACGCGCGCTGCCCGCGTTCCGCGCCGAACGGCTGCTGCGGTCGAAAGTCAAACGGCTGCAACATCTCGAAGGAAGCAATGTGGCCAACCTGCGCGGGCAGGGCACCGAATTCGATTCTTTCCGCGAGTACGTCGCGGGCGACGACGTGCGCGCCATCGATTGGCGCGCCACCGCCCGCGCCACCGACGTCCTGGTCCGTACCTGGCGCCCGGAACGCAATCGGCACATGCTGATGCTGCTGGACACCGGCCGGATCAGCGCGGGCCGAGTCGGCGATGGCACCCGCCTGGACGCGAGCATCGAGGCCGCCCTGCTGCTCGGCGGGCTGGCGGCCGCCGCGGGCGATTCGGTGGACCTGCTCGCCTTCGACCGGAAACCGCGCGCCGAAGTCCGCGGTGCGGGGGGAAAAGGGTTGCAGTTGAAGCTGATGCACGCGATGGCGGGCATCACTCCGGCCCTTGTCGACACCGACAGCTCCGGCCTGGTGCGGGCGGCGGTGCAGCGCACCCGCCGACGTAGCCTGGTCGTCTGGTTCACCAGCCTCGACGGGGCGGCCGTCGAGGAGAATCTGCTTCCCGTACTGCCCGTCCTCACGCAGCGTCATCGGGTGCTCATCGTGTCGGTCACCGACCCCGACGTCGCCGCCGCGGCCCGCCGCGACAACGTGGGCGATCTCTACGCAGCGGCCGCCGCCGAATCGGTGCTGGCCGAACGCGCTCTGGTGCAGGAATCCCTGCGTCGCATGGGGATCGCGGTGGTCGCCGCGCCACCGGAACGACTGCCCGAGGCCTTGGCGGACGAATACCTCGAACTCAAGCAGTCCGGCGCCCTCTAGCCGTTTCGCGCGGGAACAGCATCCGGATACGAGGTCGAAGGAGGATCATGGGCCCATGTCCTCAGATCTCGCCGCCTTCGTCCGCGGACTGCCCAAAGCGGAGCTGCACGTGCATCTGGAAGGGACGCTCGAGCCGGAACTGAAGTTCCGCCTCGCCCAGCGCAACGGCATCGAGTTGGCGGAGAAGTCCGTCGACGAAGTCAAGCAGACCTACCGCTTCCACGACCTGACTTCGTTCCTGCGGGTCTACTACCCGGCCATGCGGGTGCTGCAGCGGCCGGAGGACTTCCACGACCTCGCCTTCGACTATCTGACCAGGGCGCATGCGCACGGCGTCCGCCATGTCGAGATGTTCTTCGATCCGCAGGCGCACACTGGGCGCGGTGTTCCGTTCCCCGCCGTGATCAGTGGGTACCGATCGGCGATCGCGCGGGGGCGGCGCATGCTCGGGATCTCGGCCGAGCTGATCCTGTGCTTCCTGCGCGACCATTCCGCGGAGTATGCGATGGCGACGCTGCTGGAAGCACTGCCGTACAACGACTGGATCATCGGGGTCGGGTTGGACTCCGACGAGCGCGGCAATCCGCCGAGCAAGTTCGACGCCGTCTTCCAGCGCGCCCGCGCGGAAGGATTCCTGCTGACCATGCACTGCGACATCGACCAGCAGAACTCCATCGAGCACATCCGCCAGGCACTGGAAGACATCGAAGTCGACCGCCTCGACCATGGTACGAACATTGTCGAGGACGACCGTCTGGTCGAGCTGGCCAAACGCAAGGGCATCGCGCTCACATGCTGCCCGGTGTCGAACTCCTTCGTCACGGCGCAGATGAAGTCCGATGAGATCGTCAGCCTGCTGAACCGCGGCCTGACCGTGACCGTCAACAGCGACGACCCCGCGTATTTCAGCGCCTACGCCGCCGACAACTACCTCGCGCTCGCCGAGCAGGCGGGCCTCGACATCGATCAGCTGGCGGAACTGGCCAGGAACTCGTTCCGCGCATCCTGGATCACGCCCGCCCGTCAGGACCAGTTCCTGCGCGAGATCGACGCTTACGTCGCGGCCAACGGCTGAGGAGTGTCACTGGACGTCGTCCGTCGCAACCCAGCGCGAGGCGAACGAAGGACCTACGCAGCCGCATAACAGACGCAGCCGGACGAAGCCCGGCTACAGGTGGGCGAAAGACAGATGCCGCCGCATAAGGCCGAGCAAAGACAGAGGCAGCCGCAGAAACGGCACTGCCGGACGCAGTCCGTCCTCAGACCGCGCCGGGCCGAGTGAAGGCAGAGGCAGCCGCAGAAACGGCACTGCCGGACGCAGTCCGTCCTCAGACCGCGCCGGGCCGAGTGAAGGCAGAGGCAGCCGCAGAAAACGACGCTGCCGGACGCAGTCCGTCCTCAGACCGCGCCGGGCCGAGCGAAGGCGAGGCAGCCGCTTACTGCGCCCGTACCGGCATCGGCGGCGGAAACACCGGAAATATGGGCCGCGGCAGCACCCGACGCTGCCGTTCGGCGATCACCGCGCCCAGGATCTGCAATGGGGGGTAGCCGACGGGTGGTGCGACGCGGAGCCGATCGCATACTTCGGTTACCAGCACGGTGCCCAAATGGTGCTGGGCGGCGGGGGTGAGCGTGCGGAGCCGAGTCAGATACTGCCGCACCGCCAACGCGAGATCTTCCGGCAGCCCGGACAGGTCGAGTTGCGCGCTCCAGCCCGTCAGCCACGGCGGGGCGATCGCCAGCGCGGGCAGCGGCAGCGGCCGTTGCGCGTGCACGACCACGGTGCCCGCGAGCACGTCACCGATCCGCCGCGCATGTGGCGAGCACATCGAGGTGAGGACCGCGATTGCGCCGAACCCGCCGAGCATCCAGAAGTCGACGATGGCGCCCGCCAGACCGCGGGTGAGCGCGTGCCGGAAGTCGACCGGTCCGCCGTCCTGACGCACCACCCGCAGGCCGAGCATCAGCTTGCCCAATGTCCGCCCACGCCAGACGGTCTCACAGGTCACGGGGTAGCCGACCAGGACAGCCACGACGGTGACCAGCACCACCGCGTCCAGCCACGCCGAATCCACTCCCGCTGGCAGCAGCATCCAGACGATCGCGAACAGGGCGAATCCGAGCGCGCACTGGACCAGCACGTCGATCAGGAACGCGGTGGCCCTGGTGGGGATCCGGGCGATCGGGAGCTCCAGGGCGACCGCTTCGCCGGTTGTGAATTCAGCCATCTCGTTAGCATTCTTGCGACTGACGGGAGTGGGAGGCAACCGAATGGACGTGGACGCATACAGCCTGGCGCACCGCAGGGCATGGGAACGGCTCGACTACCTGTCCACGCGCGGCAGGCTGACCGGCGCCGAGGCGGACGAACTGGTCATGCTCTACCGCCGGACGTCCCAGCAGTTGGCGCGATTGCAGTCGCACAGTCCCGACCCGGAGTTGATCGCCGGACTGAGCGCGCTGCTGGCCCGGGCCCGTGGCCGGGTGCTGGGGACGCGCACCGGCACCTGGCAGGAGATCGGCCGGTTCTTCAGCCACCGTTTCCCGGCGGCGCTCTACCGGTCCTGGCCGTGGTGGGTCGGCGTCGCCGCGGTGTTCCTGCTCGTCACGGCCGGGCTGGCCAGCTGGGTGGACCGGTCCGACTCGGCGCGCAAGATACTCGGAATCCCGAGTGACACCGGTGATCTCACCGCGCCGGGCGGCGCGTTCGAGACGTACTACTCGGAACATCCGCAGGGTGCCTTCGCCGCGCAGGTGTGGACGAACAACGCGTGGGTGGCGGCCATCGCCTTGTTCACCGGTGTGTTGATCCTGCCCGCCGTGTACCTGCTGTTCATGAACGCGCTCAATCTGGGCGTCAGCGCGGGCCTGATGGCCGATGCGGGGCGGCTGGATTCGTTCTTCGGCTTCATCCTCCCGCACGGCACCCTGGAGCTGACGGCCGTGTTCGTCGCGGGCGGTGTGGGGCTGAAACTCGGTTGGACACTGATCGATCCAGGTCGGCTCAGCCGGGTGGAGGCGGTCGCCAGGCAAGGCCGCGCGACCGCGACGGTGGCGCTCGGACTGGTCGCGGTGTTGCTGGTGTGTGGCTTCATCGAGGGATTCGTGACGCCGAGCCCGCTGCCCGCGCCGGTCCGCATCGCGATCGGGTTCACCGCCGAGGCGTTCTTCCTGGTCTATGTCTTCGGGGTCGGGCGTCGCGCGGTGCTGGAGCAGGCGGGCAAGGTCTCCGAGCCGTCGAGGAATCAGCTCGCGAGTGTGAGCGAGACAACATTCAGCACACGCTGAGCGACGCCGGTCTGGGCAACCGGCAGCTAAGCCAGGTTACAGAGTGGTTTCGAGTCCCCCATTTGAGTTCCGCTGGCCGCAGCGAGTCTCGCTCGAGCTGCGGCCAGCGTTACCGTCAACTCTACACAATCGTTATCCCTACGCAACCGTCCCCGCTGAGGTCAAGCGTATAAAGCAGCACGCCAGCAAACCCCCGCGGCAGCCTCCCTCCACCCCGTGCCAGCAAACCTAGCGCGGCGGCCGCATGCATCGTTTCAGCACGCTTACGGCACCCTCGTAATATCTCTTCGGCCGCCACTCCGAATCGCTCCACAAAGGGGTCGCGGATATCTCGAGGGCATTAGCTATGCCGAGGATAGACCACTCCATGGTTTGCCGACATGTGCTCTCACCTGCACGTTCATCCCTCGGAAATGGCGATTGCTGGCCGCCATCGAATGGAAAGCGACCAGAAGTTTGTTTACCTGGTAATAAACCGACGAGTACACAGCCCTGATACAGGAAGACCGGTCAGTTCCCCGACAGGCTCCGCATTAACCGGCCCGCACATCGGACCGGCCGACCAGGCCCTACCGCCGCCATTCAGCACCTCGATCGCAACCATAAAGAAGTGTGTGATCTTCGCCTCACTGCCACGCCACAGCGGCCGCAGCCGCGCGAAATGGGCACCGTGACAGCACAGTTCGAGAGATCCAGGTCACAGTCATCGACCACCTGATCACCGTTTCCCCGTCCAGCGGATCGCCGTTCCCAGCACCGTGGCGCAGCTCCACGCGCGCCAGCCCAATCGCAATGGCCCGGCGCTCCGAGCCGCCTTCGACTCCGTGACCCGGCTCAGCCGACGCGCAGGATTCCGGTAACCGAGCCTTGGGTACCGCCGCACCGCGAATCCTGTTATCCCACGCCAAGACTTGGCACCGGCCACCAGCACATCGCCGCACGGCCAAGGTCTGAAGCGAACAGCATCGTCCGCCGAAGCGGAGTCGATACGATGGCGCCATGAGTGTGCGGGAACGCCTGCTGTCCACCCTCGCGAGTCAGCTCGGCAACCCGCACGGCGTGCTGGGCAAGGGCGTCGCGCTTCTGCTCAACCGCGGCAACAAGACCGCCATCGCCAGTGCGGTCGAGGCCGCCGCAGTCCCGCCCGGCGGGAACGCCGCGGATATCGGATTCGGTGGCGGAGCGGGGCTTTCTCTGCTGCTCGAGCGGGTCGGCGCCGACGGCGTGGTGCACGGCGTCGAGATATCCGCCGACATGCTGGCGCGCGCCCGCTCCGGTTACCCCCGCGACATCGGGTCCGGCCGATTGCGCCTCGCCGAGGGGTCGCTCACCGCACTGCCGCTCGCCGACGACAGCATCGACGTGGCGATCACGGTCAATACCGTCTACTTCGTCCCGGATCTGGCCGCTGCCTGTGCTGAACTCGCGCGGGTCGTTCGACCGGGTGGTCGCCTGGTGATCGGCATCGGTGACCCGGACGCGATGGCGAAGCTGCCGTTCACGTCCTATGGCTTCACCTTGCGTCCGGTCCCGGACGTGATCGCCGCCCTGGAGCAGGCAGGCTGCACCGTCGAACATCAGCGGTTGTCGACCCGGCCGATTCCGCATCATCTTTTGGCCGCGACACCCCGATAGCTACATCAGCGCGCCGCCGTCGACGCGGATCTCGGTCCCCGTTATGTAGCGCCCGTCGTCCGAAGCGACCATGGCGACCACGCCGGCGATGTCCTCCGGGCTGCCGAGCGCTCCCCCGTTCAGCCACCCGGTCATCCGGGAGAAGAGCTGCGGATCGAACCCCTCGGGCTGGTCCAGGATGGACTTCGTCGTGATACCGCTGGTGATACCGGCCGGAACGATGTTCACCGCGCGCAGCCCCTGTTTGGCGTACTCCAGAGCGATGGCGTGGGTGAAGGAGTTCACGCCGCCTTTGGACGCCGCGTAGGACGCGAGGTAGGGAGCCGCGCTGAAGGCCGCGGTCGAGGAGATGTTGACCACGACGCCGCGTCCGGTGTCCAGCAGCGAAGGCAACGCGGCCTGGGTCATCAGGAAGGTGCCGGTGAGATTTACCCCGATGACCTGGTTCCACACCTCGAGCGGCATCTCATGGGTGCGGGCGGGCCGCAGGATGCCCGCCGCGTTCACCAGCACGTCCAGGCCGCCGAGGAAGTCGAGCGCCTGTTCGGTCGCTCCGCGCACGGACGTGGGATCGGCGATGTTCACCTCGACCGTTCGCAATCGTTCAGCGCCGTCACCCGCCTTCTGCGCGGTGGCCGTCAGGCCGGTCACGTCGATGTCGGCGGCCACCAGCTGGGCTTCCTCGTCGAGCAGCCGCAGGGCGATGCCCTGACCGATGCCGGATCCCGCTCCCGTCACCATCACGCGGCGACCGTCAAATCTGCGCATGCCAAAAATTAGAACACGTTCTCATTGAACGTCAAGGTGGTTCCGCCACATCACCGAGCGTATGCCCGGACCCGGCAGTACCCGCCACATACCGACCACCCCTGGTCGATGCTCGGGTCGGCGCCACAACCGGACGCGCGGTTGTCGGACTCAGCGCTCCCCTTGGGCGACGCGCTGGATCATGGCCGCCGTGATCGCACCGTATGCATGACTGGCCGCCGTCGGGCTCAACGGTGTCCTCGTGCAATGCGCAGGATCATGGCCGCCGTCGCCGCGCCGTAAGCATGACTGGCCGCCGTCGGGCGGGCGGTGGGGTAGTTCGAGCGATGCGTGACGAGGACGCCGTTCGGCAGGCTGACAGTGGTGTCCGGAACCGTGGCGACACAGTTGCCGCCCGCCTTGGCCACGAGATCCACGATCACCGTGCCGGGAGCGAGCAGGTCCAAGGACGCTTGCTCCAGCAGGCCGGGCGCGCGAGATCCGCGGTGCACGGCGGTGCCGACGATGAGGTCGGGCGGTGTCGTGGCGAGGAGATCGAGCAGCGGCGCGTTGTCGTCCTGGTTCGCCACGAAGCACCCGGCCCCCGCGCCGAGCGCGGCGGTCTCCTGTTCGAGTCGATTGCCGACCGCGCTCGGCTTCTCGTCGTCGAATGTGCGCGCGGCGGCGATCGCGGCAAGTCCGGCCGCGCCGCAACCCAGGACGAAGGCGCGGACCGGACGCGACCGCACCTGCGGGGAAAGCAGCTGCCTGCCTTCGGCGTAGCCCACCGCGCCCGCGATGCGGCTCATGGCGGACAGCGCATCGATCTCGGTCGTCGTGTCGTCGCGCGGCACCGAGTCGAAGGCGACCGATTCGACGCCGAGCCCACGCAACCGGTCGATCTCGTCGCGGCGGTAGTGCGGATCCTGGAAACCGACCAGGGTCGTCCCGGCCCGCAGCGGCATCGATGCCAGCTCGAAGGCCGGCGGTTTCACCCAGGCCACGATGTCCGAGCGCTCGAATATGGCCGCGCGATCCCCGGCGACGAGCGCCCCGGACGCGCGATATGCGGAGTCGGCGAAACCCGCACCGCGTCCCGCGCCCTCCTCTACGACGACTTGGAGTCCCGCCGTCGAAAGTTCGCGCACGGCCTTCGGAGTGAGCGCGACGCGAGATTCCCGCGGAGCCGTCTCGCGAAGTACCCCCACGATCACCGTGGGGCCCTCGCTTCCGACACGAGGGCAGTGAGACCCCGAGCGGCGAGCGCATCGCTATAGGTCTGTCCATCGACGATGTCGCGGAGTAATTGCTCGAGGCGGTCGAAAAGTTCGTCGATCAATGCGGGTGACTCATGCCGTGGCGCCTTACGGGGTGCAAGGACATTCAGGCGCACACCGGGACGCAGCGACCCGGTCCGGTCCAGCGCCACGCTGTCGACCCCTGCGACGGCGAGCAGCATGTCCTCAACCTGCGCACTGGTATGCATACCAGCCGCGTCGAGCAGGGTCCGATCGAATACCAGCGAAAGGAACATGCCTTCCTGACTGCCCAATGGTCGCAGCGCGTCGGCGCGAAGCCGAGCGTTGATCGCGGTGACGCGCTTGGCGGCCTTTTCGATTTGCGAACGCATGAGCGCGTGGTTGCGTTCGAAATAGTCCTCGGAGGTGTGCTCCAGGATCGCGCGGACCAGGTGGGTGGTCTCGCGCTGGAAGGAGATGGTGAGCCGTTCCCTGATCCGCTCCAGCCACGCGATGTCGCCGGTGCACGCCGCGCCCAGCTTGCAGGGACCGAAGGCGTTGTAGCCCTTGGAGTTTCCCGTGATGGTCAAGACGGCGTCGTACAGGCGCCGAATGCCCTGGTCGGTCTCGACGTGCAACGCCGCGATCGGGATGTGCGAGGCCACCAGCCGGTCGAAGGCCATATCGCAGATGACCGGAACACCGCAGTCGAGCAGAACCCGACCGATCTCCGCCAGTTCGCCCGCCGTGTAGTCGGCGACCACGGGGTTGCCCGGCAGGGTGAGCAGGACACCGCACAGTTCGCCGGTCGCGCGCAATTCGTCGAGGCAGCGTGCGAGCAACAGCGGATCGATCTTGAACTCGTCGTCCGGGGAAACCGGGCAGGGCACGATCCGCAGCCCGAATTTCTCCACGTGGATGCTGGAACTCTTGTAGAAGCCCTCGGGACAGACGATGACCCCGCCGGGCTTGGCCAGCGTGGCGATCGCCTCCTCGAGCAGCAGTGTGCTCGAGTACGGACAGACGATCACCTCTTCCGCGCGTACCCGCACACCGGGGACACCTTCGACCGGATGCGACAGGCGCGCGAAGAGCCTGCGCGCAGCCAACTCTCGCAGGCTCAGTGGTTGCCGCTTGTCATACAACCGTCCATCGAGATAGTCCGCCGGCGGCGCGACGTGCAGAAGCTCCCGCCACGCGCGGTCCAGCGCGGCGATGGCCCGCGCATCCGGCGCACGGCCGGTTTCGCCGTGGTAGGCGTCGATAACCCCCGAGTAGCGGCGGCCGCCGGTCCCGGCGAACCAGGCCTCCGGCGGCAACTGCCCGCGCACTTCCCGTTTCCTGGCCTCGGAGCGGTTGGTCAGGATCGCGAGATCGGCGAGCGCATCGGTGAGCACCGGGCTCCGCGTCACGGCACCTCGCCTTCAACCGAAGATTCTCCTGGTGCGGGCATCGCGTTCCACTTCTCCTGCAGCGCGGCGCGGAACAGGCTGCGGCAATTGCCCTCGGTCAGACGCTCGAAGTCCGCCAGTGGCGGCTCAGCGACGATCTGGTCGACCACGATGGCCGACCCGGCGCGCCTGAGATCGTAGAGTTTCTCGAAGCGCCGCACGGCGAACGCGACATCGTGCTTGAGCACGGAGAAGCGCGTCGCGACCCGCGCCTGGCGCGAATAGTCGTATTCGCCCACCGCCACATAGCGGTCGTCGACCACGAGCATGCTTTGCGCATTGCGCGCGTACTCGCGTTTGACCAGCACACTTTCCACCCCGGCCCGGGCCTGTTTCCACAGCTTGTCCTCGTAGGGCCAGACGTCGGAAATGGTGTCCAGTACATACATCCGGCGTACGTCGATCTTCGGCGGATGCGTCGTGTCGGCCAGGCGCAGGATCGCGGCGTGGTAGTCGTCGCCCACGTCGCCGCCGATGGTGCCCAGATCCGCGGTGTGGATCGCGCGCACTGACGCGGTGGCCTGCTCCAGGATCGTCAGCCAGTCGCTGACGGTGTTCCACTCCCAGACCGTGGCGCTGCGGGAGGGGATCTGCGCGAGGATCTCCTCGGCGCGTTCCAGCTGCCGGTCGGCGATCAGGCGCAGCGGCTCGATCTCCTCCCGCGCGCCGGAGGCGTCGATCAGACTCTGTGCGATACCCAATGCGCGCTCGACCAACTCGGGGTCTTTGCCGAGCAGAACGTTGAACCGCATGCGCAGGTCGTAGTACGCGCTGCTGGTGGGATCGGTGGCGGGAGCGGCGCTGCCGTCCGTCGGTAACTCCGCCCCGAGGGCAAGGCTCAAACGTTCGCGCAGCGCGAGCGGCGGAATCCGGGTGCCGTTCTCGATCTGCTGGATGAGACTGCGCGAGCAACCCGCCCTCGTCGCGAGCGCGGCCTGGGTGTATCCGCGTTCTAGGCGCAGCCTGCGGACCAGGTTGCCGACTTGCTCGTCCGAGCCCGAGTCAGCCATCCCGTGCCTCCCATCCCGAGTCTTGCATACCCCTGCTCACAGAGTGTCACGGTGCGACATTCTAATCACGATGTGTCAACCGGGCATCGGATGAATCGCCAACAGCGCCGCATCGTTGCCAACGAGATGCTCACTCGCACTGCGACTTCCCACCGTCGGGTGATCCAGTATTGCCGCGTCGGCACAAATTACGCCTTGCGATACTCCATTCGTTCACGAGAAGCGATGCAGCAGACCAAACCTGCCACGATTTGATTATCTATCAGTAATTTCAAGCTTGATGGCATACTCAATATCATCTCGATGCGTTAAAGCTTAGTTGACATCCTCACGTGGCGTTCATTAGCCTTATGCTCGAATCCACCGCAAATCGACGTCGGCACAACGGTTATCGCCTGCCGGGTCCCGGTGGGCCGATCACTCGAGGAGGTGCCCGACACGGATACCTCGATATGGCGCGGTCCAGGCACCTCAGGCAACAGCTGTGGCATCACCCGGCCGACCGGCCTTCTCGGCAACTCGCCGATCTCCTGAAACCACTCGGACACATAGCAATCAGGCACGGACGGATCCACCGCGTTCGGGCCGTGACCGAGCACGGTCACCGCGTCCTCAGCCCAACCGCGGTTCCGCGACATCTCGAGCGCAATGAATGAGAGCGGAGCATGGCACTCGATATCACCGACTCGATCATCACCAGCGACATCACCCCGGAAAACGCACGGCTGCTGTCCATTTCTACCGGCGAAGCATGGGAGCTCAGCTGGTTGCCCACCGTCACCCTCACCCGCGAACAAGCCGTGAACGGGATGGTGCTCGACGAGCTGCTCAGCGACCCCGGCACCGCCGCCAACGACCTCGCGCTCGAAGTGGCCACCATCCGCGCCGCCGAGCTCGGCATCAGCCTGCGCGACGTGCTGCTCCGGCTGTACCTCCGCATCGCGCAACGCGATGAGTACAGCGCCCGCCACCCGCACACACCCCTACCGGCAACCTGACGGCCGGAACCCGCCCGCGCACCCGGATCGCGGCAGCGGCCTCGATCACCGCGCCGAGAACGTGTCCGGGAACACGGTGACCGGTGCCGGCTGTACACGCGAACGACCTGCTACTTGCGTATGGCATGCGGGGGGCGAACGATTAATTGTGCGTCGGCCGCGGTCGCGGGCCGTGCGGCGGCACGCCCTCGGTGGACCACGACGCGCCGGCCCCGCGACACCGCGGAGATCGCTCCGCATAAGGAGGATCGATGTTCATCCAAGTCATTCAAGGCAAAGCCGCTGACCCAGCCCGACTGCGTCAGCGCATGGATCGGTGGACCGAGGAACTGCAACCCGGAGCCACCGGCTACCTCGGCATGACCAGCGGATTGTGCGATGACGGAACGTTCGTCGCGCTGGTTCGATTCGAATCCGAGGAGGCGGCGCGCCGCAACAGCGAGCGGGCCGAACAAGGCGCCTGGTGGGCCGAGACCCAGAAATGTTTCGACGGACCAGTCACCTTCCTGGACTGCACCAACGTGACCCAGTGGATGGGTGGCGGCTCCGATCGAGCCGGATTCGTGCAGGTCATGGAGGGCCACACCCGCGACGCGGGCCGGCTGCGCGAACTACTGGAACAGACCGGCGATCGTGTGCACGAATTGCGCCCGGAAATCATCGGCGGCACCCTCGGGACATGCGGCGCCGACGGGTTCGTCGAGACGGTGTATTTCACCTCCGAAACCGAAGCCCGTGAACACGAGAAGATGCAGATTCCCGACGACCTGAGGTCGCTGTTCGACGAGGAACGCAGCCTCATGGGTGAGGTGACCTACTTGGATCTGCACGAGCCGAGGTTGGTGTCGGCGCAGAGGTAGCACAGCGTGCGCCACACGGCAGGACAGAGCCGGAAGCTCGGCGACGCGATAGGCCCGCGGGCGCCGAGCGACCTCGGTCGGCGCGCGGGCCGGCATCGCGCTGATCGAGCGCAACCAGCCCCAACGAGCCCATTACCGCCCCTGTTCCCGGTGGCAGGAGGCTATGTGCCGTGCCATCGGCGATCCGACGGAAGACAACGCCTGGCTCGTCGGGCACATCAGGCAGTGATGGCGCGCTGGACGAACGTCTCCAGCTCCTGCGCTGCCGCCGCCAGATCGAAATCGGGCTCGGCGAGCCATTGGCCGACGAGACCGTCGATCGCGCCTCCGATCACGACAGCGGTCGTCTTCACGTCGAAGTCGCGCAGCTGCCCAGCGGCCTGTCCGGCGGACAGCAGCTCTGCCAGCACTTTCCACCGAGACGAGTCCGCTCGGATGGTCTGGTGCCCGGCCAGCTCCGCGATGGCGAGCGCATCGGTGATCGCCCGGACATGGGTCGGATTGGCAGTCAAATGGCCGATCATGACCCGGATGTAAGCGCGCATCGCCCCCACCGAACGCATCGGCCTCAACGCAACGCCCCACCAAACGCGCTATCCCACCCAACACAATGCCCCAACGCACCGATCCCCACCCAACACAATGCCCCAACGCACCGATCCCCACCCAACGCAACCACCAACAGAGGGGGTCCGGGGGGCGAAGCCCCTCCGGGCGGGGCGTGGGGGTTGCACCCCCACAAAACACGCCGAAACGAGAAAGGCCCGCGCTCTTTGCGAGCACGGGTCTTCCACAAATGAAGGTGGGCGAAGGGGGACTTGAACCCCCACGTCCCGAAGGACACTGGCACCTGAAGCCAGCGCGTCTGCCATTCCGCCACTCGCCCGAGCGACTGGGAGACAGTATCACGCTCCCGCGCCGGATACGAAATCGCCATTTCAGAGGCCTGACAGGGGGCCTGAACGGGCCGGGGAACCCAGCGCCGCCACCAAGAGTTACAGGTGTGGACGATCGTGGATATCATGCAATGAACGTGGTCGATAAGCGACACGCCATACACGCGTGTCGTTGTTACGAATCAGGAAAGAGACGCTCACCGAAAGGAGGCCGAGATGGGCATCGTTTCGCGGTTCGAGCGTCGCCTGCAAGGCGCCGTCGGGGACGTCTTCGCCAGAGTGTTCGGCGGCAATGTCGTGCCCCAGGAGGTGGAGGCGGCGCTGCAACGCGAGGCCACCGATCATGTCCAGGATCTCGGCGGCGGTCATCTGCTGGCACCCAACAGCTATGTGATCACGATCAACTCCTCGGATCATCAACAACTGGACGCCGACCACGACCTCACCACACGCGCGTTCGCCAAACATCTACAGGACTACATCCGCGAGCAAGGCTGGCAGACCTACGGCGAAGTACACGTGGCGTTCGAGGCATCACCTACGCTGCACACCGGACAGTTCAGGGCAAGCGGCCGCGTCGATCCCGATGTCGGCCGTAGAGCCAGCGCGGCTCGCCGCCCCGAATCACCGCCACAACGACCTGCAACCCCGCAACCAGGAGCTGGCCCCATGACGCAGAACTCAGGCTACGACCCGAGCCGTGAGCCCGCGGAGTCCGATCCACGCAACCGCGGGTACGCTCCACCGCCTGCTGGTCGCGGCGGTCCGCAGAACGGCGCGTACCGCGACGACTACGGCCGCGGTGGCGCGTACGGGGCGGATTACCAGGCCCCGGACGCACAGCAGGGTTACAGCGACTACCAGAACGGCTACGACTACCAGCAGGGTGGCCAGGGGTACGGCCAGCAAGGCTACGCCGATCAGGGCTACGGCCAACAGGGCTATGGCGACCAGGGCTACGGCCAGCAGCAGGGCTACGCCGACTCCGGCTACGGCCAGCAAGGCTACGCCGACCAGGGCTACGGCCAGCAAAACCAGGGCTACGGCCAGTCCGGATACGCTCAGTCGGACTACCGCGACCCCGGCTACGGCGATCAGAACTACCCCGAGCAGGGCGGCTACGGCCAGGACGACCAAGGCGGTTATGGCCAGGCCTACTCTCAGCAGCCGGGGTACGGCGCGCCGCAGAGCTACGGCGGTGGCCAGGGCTACGCCGCAGCGCCGCAGGCCGCTTCGGGCTACTCGGCCACCCTGCAACTGGACGACGGCAGTGGCCGGACTTACCAGCTCCGGGAAGGCAGCAACATCATCGGCCGCGGCCAGGACGCGCACTTCCGCCTGCCCGACACGGGCGTTTCGCGCAGGCACATCGAGGTGCGCTGGGACGGCCAGACCGCGATGTTGTCCGATCTCGGCTCGACCAACGGCACCTTGGTCAACGGTTCCCCTGTGCAGGATTGGCAGCTCGCCGACGGCGACGTCATCCGGGCCGGGCACTCCGAGATCCTGATCCGCATCGTCTGATCCCGTAAGCTCGCGGTGCAGGTCACGAGATGGCTCTCGAGGGATTCGTCGGTCGTATCGTGATCGAAATCGACCGACGGCCCTATGATGCTGCCAACACACGCGCGGCGCCGACACCGGGGCCGGCAAGACCAGCAGGCTGGTGGGGGTGGTCGAACCGCACCTACGGCACCGACGTACACGGTCGAACAGGAGGTGGAGCGCCGTGCAGGGACTGATCCTGCAACTGACCCGTGCGGGGTTCCTTCTGCTGTTGTGGTTGTTCGTGTGGGCTGTGCTGCGCACGTTGCGCAGCGACATCTACGCGGCATCCGGCATTCGGATCCAGCCCAGGGCCGCACGCGGCTCCGCGGTGCTGCCGTCCTTCAGCCGGGGCCAGAAGGGCGCCAAATTTCTTGTGGTGACGCAGGGTTCACTCGCCGGCACCCGCATCTCGCTCGGCACCCAACCGGTGCTGATCGGACGTGCGGACGATTCCACGCTGGTACTCACCGATGACTACGCCTCGACCAGACATGCGCGGCTTTCTCCGCGTGGCGACGACTGGTACGTGGAAGACCTCGGCTCGACGAACGGCACGTACCTCGATCGCGCAAAAGTCACCACCGCCGTCCGAGTTCCGCTCGGCACTCCGGTCCGAGTCGGCAAAACAGTGATCGAGCTGCGATCGTGACACTTGTTCTCCGCTACGCAGCGCGCAGCGACCGCGGTCTCGTCCGAGGCAACAACGAAGATTCCGTGTACGCGGGCGCACGACTGCTCGCACTCGCCGACGGCATGGGCGGCCATGCCGCGGGAGAAGTCGCGTCTCAGCTGATGATCGCCGCGCTGGCCCACCTCGACGACGACGAACCGGGCGACGACCTGCTCGGCAAGCTCGATGCGGCGACCCGCGAGGGCAATGCCGCCATCGCCGATCAAGTCGAGGAAGAGCCCGAGCTCGACGGCATGGGCACCACGCTCACCGCGATCCTGTTCGCGGGCAAGAAACTCGGCCTCGTGCACATCGGCGACTCGCGCGCGTATCTGCTGCGCGGCGGCGAGCTCACCCAGATCACCCGGGACGACACTTTCGTCCAGTCGCTGGTTGACGAGGGCAGAATCACCCCTGAGCAGGCGCACTCGCATCCGCAGCGGTCGCTGATCATGCGCGCGCTGACCGGAAACGAGATCGAGCCCACGCTGATCATGCGTGAGTCGCGCGCCGGGGACCGGTATCTGCTGTGCTCCGACGGGCTGTCGGACGTGGTCAGCGACGAGACCATCGCGAACACGATGCGCGAGGGGACCACCGACGAATGCGCCGATCGGCTCATCGAGCTCGCGCTACGCAGCGGCGGTCCCGACAACGTGACCGTTGTTGTGGCCGACGTCATCGATCTGGACTACGGCCAGAGTCACCCGATCGTGGCCGGAGCCGCGTCCGGCGTCGACGACGACACGCCACCCCCGAACACGGCCGCGGGTCGCGCCTCCGCGCTGCGTCCGCCGCGGACCGCGCCGCGCCGGGCCGCCGCAGTACCGGAGCCCCCCGTCAACAAGTCGCGCAGGCTGCGGTGGATCGTGCTCGCGGTGGCGCTGGTCGTCGCCGTCTGCGTCGGGCTCCTGGTCGGCTACAAGATGATCCGCAGCAACTACTACGTCGGCGCCGACGACGGTTCGGTGGTGATCCTGCGCGGGCTGCCCGGCTCGATCCTGGGCTACTCCATCCACGACGTGAACCTGGTCGGCTGTGTGACCCGCAACGGGGAACTCACCCTGACCGAGCCGGGCGAGGATGTTCCGTCGTCGTGCAAGCCGCTGAAGGTCAGCGATCTGAAGCAGACCGGCCGCGATCAGGTGGGCAAGGGGCTGCCGCCCGGTTCGCTGAACAAGGCCAGGGACTCGATGACCTATCTCGCCCAGCGCGAGCTGCTGCCGCCGTGCCCGGCCAAGGAAACGGCGCCGCAACCAGGTGTGGTCCCGCCCACCGAGCCCGCGCCCAACGGCG